>NZ_JANRHK010000014.1:0-104232 GCF_024733815.1 Bacteroides sp. ET336 | reverse complement strand
CAGGAGGGTTCTGCATATTGGGGATATGGTACTGGATATGAGGCTATAATGATTTCTGCATTAGAATCTGCATTAGGTACAGATTATGGTCTGACTAAAGATAAAAACTTTATGAAATCGGCATATTTCTTGTTATATACATTGGCTCCTTCAGGAAAGTGCTATAATTATTCTGATGCTGGCTCTTCTGTAGGAATTAATCAGGCATTGTTCTGGTTTGCTAAAAAAATAGGTGATAGCTCTTTGTTGTGGTTTGAATTACCTAAATTAAATGAAAAAAAGAATCATTTATCAAAAGATAGGCTTTTACCTAATATTTTGATAAATGCGAAAGATATAGCAATTGATGAAATAAAAAAGCCTTCTGGTAATTTTTGGTTTAGCCGTGGAATAAAACCTTTGTATGTCTATAGAAGCGGTTGGGATAATCCGGATGATACTTATTTAGGTATAGTCGGTGGTTCAGCAAAAGCTCCACACGGGCATATGGATGCAGGATCATTCGTTTTTGAAAAGAATGGTGTAAGATGGTCAATGGAACTGGGACTCCAGTCTTATTATTCTTTAGAAAAGGAAGGTGTTGATTTATGGAACTCATCTCAAAATGGCCAAAGATGGGATGTATTCCGTTACGGCAATACAGGACATTCAACTTTAACCATAAACGGGAAACATCATCTGGTTGACGGGAATCCTCCAATTGTGGAGACTTACATGAAAGATAATTTGAAAGGAGCAAAAGTGGACTTGAGTTCAATTTTCTCTCAAAGTGTCAAAAGTTCAATAAGAAAAATAACCCTTGATAAAGATGATGTACTTAATATTGAAGATGTAATTGAAACTAATGACTCTGTAGCTGATGTAATGTGGGTAATGGTTACTCCGGCTGAAGCGACGATATTAAATAAGAATCAAATCTTATTGAAAAAAGATGGTAAAGAGATGATTATGACTGTTCACTCAGAATTACCTGTTGAAATGAATATTTGGGATAATAAGCCTGTTCATTATTATGATCAGGATAATCCAGGTACATTAAGGGTTGGATTCAAATGTAAATTGCCTTCTAACTCTAAAAATATTTTCAATGTTGAACTAAAAGATAAAGAATGATATGAGAATATTTTTTTTATTCATTGTACTTACATTAACAACTTTAATCCATTCAGAAAACATTAGAGTAATAGATGTTGATGTAAATAAATCAACCCCAATATCCAGATATTATAATTTTTGTGTAGGAGCAGGAAGGGCGCATGAAGACTTAAGAGCGGAATGGCAGAAACAATTGGCAGAAATTAAAAAAGAATGCGGATTTAGATATATCCGTTTTCATGGACTTCTGCACGATGATATGGGAGTGTATAAAGAAAAGAATGGGAAACCTGTTTATAATTTTCATTATATAGATGCACTTTATGATTTCCTGTTAAGTATAGACGTCAGACCCTTTGTGGAACTGAGTTTTATGCCGGATGCTTTAAAATCAGGCGAGGAGACTGTTTTTTGGTGGAAAGGTAATAAGACCCCTCCATCTAATAAAGAGAAGTATGCTTCGTTAATATATGAGGTTGTCAAGCATTTTGTTGACAGATATGGAATAGATGAAGTAAAGAAATGGTATTTTGAAATCTGGAATGAGCCTAACCATAAAGGCTTTTTTACAGGAACCCAAGATGATTATTTCGAAATGTATAAAATAGCTGCGACTGCGGTAAAAAAAGGTTTCGGATAAACTAAAAGTTGGAGGACCTGCTACCGCTGGTAATACCTGGGTAGAGGATATGATAAAATTTTGTGATAAAAATACAATACCATTGGACTTTATTTCTACTCATACCTATGGTTTGAAAGGTTTTTTCGATGAGTATGGAGTAAAAAAATTGAGACTCAATTCTGATTATGACTGTATGGTAAAAGATGTATCCAAAGTAAGGAATGCAATGACAGAATTAGGGAAAAAAGATATGGAACTTCATTATACCGAGTTTAGCAGTTCTTTTTCCAGTCATGACCTTATACATGATACCTATCAAAATGCAACATATATTTTGAATACATTGAGAAAGAGTCAAGATTATGTTACTTCAATGTCATATTGGACTTTTACTGATATATTTGAAGAAGCCGGTACTGTAAGAGACGCGTTCCATGGTGGATTTGGTCTGGTAAATTGGCATAGTATAAAGAAACCTACTTTTTATGCATATTCATTTTTAAATAAGTTATACAAATCTGAAATCCAGAATTCAGACAAATCATCTTGGATAACAAAAGATGAAAAAGGAAACTATGCAGCTTTAATTTATGATTTTACAATGCCTGAATTTGAAAAGTTTGATACTAACAGAAGTTATTTTATAAAAGACAGGCCCGATACATCAAAGGGTAAAATTCAATTAAAGCTTGATGGAGTCAGAGATGGTAAATATATACTTTATATTTACAAAGTTGGTTATAGACATTGTGATGCAAATTCGATATATATAGATATGGGAAGACCTTCTCAGTTGAGTTTACAACAAATTGAGGCTTTAAAGGAAGTGTCAAGAATAAAACCTGAAGTATTTAGTATAGAATTGAATAATGGATTGTTTGAACTTGATCTTGATTGGCGTTCCAATATGATGTATTTTATCAAATTGTCTGTAATGTAATTCATTTTGTGTTTTTATAACAATAAAAAAAACTGGATATGAAAAAGTTCGTCTTTTTATTCGTTACATTGATAAATTCGATGTTAGTATTTGCAGATACATATCCAACTCATGTTTTATATAATGGTGATATGAAAATTACGTATCTGTTGCCAGATAATAATAAAGGTTATTACAGATCTTCAAAATTTGATTGGTGAAGCATGTTGGCACAGATTGAGTATAAGGATTGTTCGTTTTTGCAGGATTGGAGAGGATATAGTGGAAGACCGCCGGTTGGAAATCACGATTCCCTGATACCTAATACAGGAACAGGACTTGCTGAAGAATTTAATGATCCACAGGGATATGAGGATAAAACGAATAACGGATATTTTGTAAAGGTAGGTGTTGGACTATTGAAAAAAGATGGTGCTTCCGAATATGACCCTGCAAAATATTATGATATAATAGATGCAGGAGAGAGAACATTACATTTTGATAATAATAGTATTCAAGTAATTCATTCTTTGAAAACAGATATCGGTTATCATTATATCCTGACACGTGAATACAAACTGGAAGGTAATAAATTAATAGTAAATCATAGACTGGAAAATAAAGGGAAGAAAGTTATTAAGACCAGAATGTTTTCTCATAATTTTTTCCAATTTAATTACAGAAAGACTGACTCTGATATGGTTTTACGTTTCTTGAACAGTAAAATTTCGATACCAGAGAATATTGAATGGGTTAATAAGGAAAGAATGATATTCGGACATAACGAATTATATGTAAATCATCCATTAGATGATTTTAAGCGTTGTTGCGGCAATCTTGATTTGGAACCACCCATTGGCAATTTCACTTTATTTAATTCAAGAACGAACATGTCTGTAACAGTGGTATCTTCGGAACCTGTAGTTTCAATAGGACTTTGGTTCTGGCAGAATGCATATTGTCCCGAGCATTGGATTATGGTAGAAGTTTTGCCGGAAAAAGATTTTTCATGGTCTTTTGAATATTCATTTATTCCTATTAAGTGATTGAACATATTTTTTAAAATTAGAATATGAAAAAAGAAGTTGTTTTTGGAACCATATTTTTAATGGTAGCTTTTTGCGGAAGATTATCAAGTAAAAACAGCCATATTAATTCATTTTCATGTGACAATAATTTACAGGTATCGGCTGCTATATCCAAAACATCGGATTTTACTTTTAATCTGTATAAAAATCCTTTTAGCTGTTTTGGTTCACACATGTCTCTCTTATGTAGTTATGATGATGTATTGGGTACAGATTCTCTTATATTGACAGATTTGACAAAAGGCAGAGAGGCGGATAAACTTTTGTTTCAGATAAATCCGGTAAATGTCAATAATAAACATGAAAAAGTACATTATACAGCAACTCCAATCGAATTAAGGGGTAAGACGAAAGACGGAAATATAAGCATCTTTTTTGAATCTCCTCAAGTTCTTCATATATGCTCAGATAATCTAGATTTACAATTTTCAGGTAGATTTGAGGGTAACGCATATTCATTTCCTTTTCAAGAAGATGTATTCCATTTGAATGGACAATATAATAATACATTTATAGTCCGTGATAAAGGAATAGCAATTACAGTAAAATCAGGCATATTGAGCTACAATAATAATTGCTTTTTATTAAAAAAGGACAGTAAAAGGAAGATAGAAGTTGTTGTTGAACAATATTTCGGTGATTGGATTCCTAAACACTATACAACATCCAAAGAGATAATTCTGGATAGATTGAAAAAAGAATATAGTGAATGGGAAAACAAGATAGCATCTGTAAGTCCTGAATATGAAGAAGGACGTAAACTGGCAAGTTATATGAGTTGGTCCTGTATGTATGAACCAAGAGGAAATATCACCAGATATGGTATGTCTATGTCTAAAGGATTTATGCTTTATATATGGAGTTGGGACCATTGCTTTAATGCATTGGGATTAAGTTACAGTCATCCCAAATTATCATGGGATCAATTTATGATTATGTTTGACCATCAGGATAATCGGACCGGGGCTTTACCTGATTATATTGGCGCAAACAATAAATTATGGACAGTTAAGAAACCTCCAATTCATGGATGGACCTTATCATTATTGTTACAACAATATGTTCCTGAAAAAGATAAACTGGAAGAAGTCTATAATAAATTGTCAAACTGGACCAACTACTGGTTGAATTGTCGTGATGATGATGGAAATGGACTTCCACAATATTATCATGGAATGGATTCGGGTTGGGATAACGGTACTTGTTTTGATGTTGGAATGCCTGCTGAAGGTCCTGATCTGGCAGCTTTTTTGGTATTACAAATGGAAGTCCTGTCAGATTTGGCAGAAAAGTTATCTGATAGTTTAGCGGCAAAGAAATGGAATGAATGCAGCAAAACAATGCTTGATAGACTCATAAAAGAATTTTGGAATGGAGAGAAATTTATAACTCGTAGAACAGGTACTCATGAGGTTAATCCAAACAGTCAAAGTCTAATGAGTTATTTACCTATAGTTTTAGGAAAAAGGCTGCCCAAAAATATACGTGAGAAAATGATTTCGGATTTGAAAAAGGAAGGTTTCTTACTTACTCCTTATGGCTTAGCATCTGAAAGTCCCAAAAGTTTACTTTATGAATCTGACGGCTATTGGAGAGGTCCCATATGGGCTCCTACTACACTGATAGTAATAGACGGATTGAAACAATGCGGAGAGGTAGAACTGGCAAAAGAAATAGCAAAACGTTTCTGTGATACATGTATGAAATCAGGGTTTGCTGAAAATTTTGATGCATTAACCGGAGAAGCATTAAGAGATGTCAGTTATACGTGGACGTCCAGTGTTTTCCTGGTTTTAGCTCATGAGTATTTAAAATAAATTTTTATGATATAATTTATGGAAAAGAAAAGATTTTTATTGTTTCTATTATATTCTGTTTTTTGTGTTGCATTAATTGCAAAAGTGAAATTACCATCTATAATTTCAGATAATATGGTGTTACAGCAGCAGACAAGAGTTAAGTTATGGGGTACATCAAGTAAGAAAACGGATATAAAGGTATCTACATCATGGAATGATAAGGTTTACAAAACAAAATCAGATTCTGAAGGAAAATGGGAAATAATAATTGAGACAGCGAAGGCTGGTGGACCTTATAAAATTGTCATAAATGATGGTGATACTGTAGAACTTAATGATATTTTTTTAGGAGAAGTGTGGTTATGCTCCGGACAGTCAAATATGGAAATGCCAATGAAAGGTTTTTTCGGACAGCCTGTTGAGCATTCTTCTGAAGTGATAGCTGATGCTACAGCATCAACTCCTATACGTCTTTTTACTGTTAAGAGAAACCCTTCAAAGGTATCACTTGAAGATTGTCCTGGAGAATGGATGATTAATGTTCCCGAGAATGTAGCAAACTTTAGTGCGACTGCATATTTCTTCGGGCTTCAGTTACAGCGCTCTTTGAATGTGCCTGTAGGATTGGTAAATTCAAGTTGGGGTGGTTCTGCTATACAGTCGTGGATGGATTCCGAAGTTCTTAAACAATATCCGGAAATTTCACAAAATCATTTGACAGATAATTCTGAAGTAAAGAATCCTCATTCTGTAGCCTCTATGCTCTATAACGGAATGATCAATCCAATAAAGATGTATACTTTTAAAGGAGTGATATGGTATCAGGGAGAATCAAACAGATATGATGCTGTTCAATATGAATCCCTTTTTCAGTCATTTGTAAAAGACTGGCGTATTAAGTTGAATAATGATAAATTACCATTCTATTATGTACAAATAGCTCCATATAATTATGGGAATAAGGATGCAATAGTTTCAGCCTTATTGAGAGAAGCTCAGTATAATTGTGAGAAGAAAATTGATAATGTCGGTATGGTAGTTACGATGGATATTGGTAATGAGACATGCATCCATCCTTCTCAAAAGAAAGAGGTTGGAAGCAGATTGGCATATATGGCATTGTCGAGGACATATAATATAAAAGGTATATATGCCGAGTCTCCAAGATATAAGTCGCATGAGGTAAAAGGAAATAGGATTGTTATTTCATTTGAAAGAGCCCCTTTGGGTATAACATCAAACTATAAACCTTTGCAAAGTTTTGAGATAGCTGGTGAGGATGGAATATTTTATCCGGCTGAGGCTCGTATTGTCAATAGAAAATCTGTAGAGGTTTGGAATGATGGTGTGAAGAATCCTGTTTCTGTTCGATATGCTTATAAAAATTATGTTGAAGGTACTCTGTTCGGTGTAAATGGTATGCCTGTATCTTCATTTGTAACTGAAAACAACAACAATTAAATAATTATTTATATTATGAATAATAAAATTATATGTTTAGGAGCTTATGTCTGTTGTATATTAGGGGGATTAACATCGTGTACTCAAAAAGAAACAGGCCATAATGATTTTTTTGAAAAGAATGTAACTTTTGTAGCTGAGCAACAAAAATTACAGGTTGAAGAAATAAATAAGACCGGGAAAATATTATACCCAAGAACAATAAAGGATGGAGGTATTTATTATACTCCTATAAGAGATTGGTGTGTAGGATTTTTTCCCGCAAATTTATGGATGACCTATAAATTGACAGGTGATGAAAAATGGAAGGTGCAAGCAGAAAAGTTTACCGAGAGTCTTGATACTTTACAATATTTGACAACGACACATGATTTAGGCTTTATGGTTGGATGCCCATATCTGGCTGGAATACGTTTTGCAGATAAAGAAGATTATAAACCTGTTATAGTTCAGGCGGCAAAATCATTGTCAACCAGGTTCAGACCTAATGCAGGTGTGATACAGTCCTGGAATGTAAATGGAGGATGGCAAAAGGAACGTGGATGGGAATGTCCTGTTATAATTGACAATATGATGAATCTGGAATTACTCTTTGAAGCCTCATTGATTTCGGGTGATTCTGTATATTATGACATAGCAGTAAAGCATGCTGATACGACTTTGAAGAATCATTTTAGGGAAGATAATAGTTCATATCATGTGGTTGACTACGATCCTGAAACAGGTGAGGTTCGCAGTAGACAAACTGCGCAAGGATATGCTGATGAATC
Organism: Bacteroides sp. ET336; assembly: GCF_024733815.1. NCBI lineage: Bacteria > Pseudomonadati > Bacteroidota > Bacteroidia > Bacteroidales > Bacteroidaceae > Bacteroides > Bacteroides sp. ET336. Next base: position 96,478 of record NZ_JANRHK010000014.1, on the reverse strand, counting down.
AGCTTGGTCTCGTGGACAGGCGTGGGGACTTTATGGATATACAGTTTGTTATCGTTATACAAGAGACAGGAAGTATATTGATCAAGCTGTGAAAATAGCGGATTTTATATTCAATAATAAAAACCTTCCCAAAGATATGGTTCCTTATTGGGACTATAATGCTCCTGATATACCTGATGCGCCTCGTGATGCATCAGCTGCAGCAATAACTGCATCTGCTCTTTACGAACTTTCTGGATATACAGGTAATAATGATTATATTGTTAAGGCTGATTATATTTTAAAGTCTTTGTCTAATGCTGACTATCAGGCCAAATTAGGGGAAAATGGCAATTTCATATTAATGCACTCTGTAGGAAGCCTTCCTCATGGTAATGAAATAGACGTACCTTTGAATTATGCTGATTATTATTATCTTGAGGCGTTATTGAGGATGAAAGAATTAAACAAAAAATAAGAAATAGTATGAGAAAGTTTTTATTTATATTGTTGGTAATTATTTTGTTGCCGAATCTTTCTAACGCAATAGAATATACATCTGTTACCTTAAAAAAATCAGATATGGAGATATTATTATTTCCTCCTGATAAAGATAACGGTTATTACCGTGCTTCAAGATTTGATTGGGGAAGTATATTGGGACAAATAAAATATAAGGGGAAAACGTTTTTGCAAGAATGGAAAGGATATTCAGGTAGGCCTCCAAAAGGAGATCATGATCCTCTGGTACCTAATACAGGTACAGGCTTGTCGGAAGAATTTACTGTACCGCAAGGGTATGATGAAGCTAAACCTGGTGACAGCTTTGTTAAAATAGGAGTTGGGGTATTGCTTAAGGATGATGACTCAAAATATTCTTTTGCCAAACCATACAAGATTCTCGATAATGGTGACTGGAAAGTAGATAAGAAAAAGAACAGAATTGTGCTCAGACATCGTTTGCAGTCTGAAATAGGTTACGGATATATACTTAAAAGAGAGTATATTATTAATGGTAATAATCTAATAGTAAGACATGAATTGAAGAATATAGGAGAAAAGAAGATTGTTACAGAAACTTATTCTCATAACTTCATGCAGTTGGACTATAGTAATATAGGACCAGATTACTCTTTGACATTCTTAAAGAATGATATTGATATATCAAAACATAAATGGACTACTGTAAAACGGATTTCCTTAAATAAGAATGTAATTAATGTAAAATCTGAGATAAATGATTTCATTCCTTGTTTTGGTGATTTGGATGTACTATCAGGGTATGGAGATTTTAGATTACATAGCAAAAAGACCGGGATATCTGTAGAAATGTCCTTGGACAAGAAAGTTTCATCATTCTGTGTTTGGTTTTGGCAACGTGCTTTTTGTGCAGAACCGAGGGTAATGATTGATATAGAGCCTGGTAAAAAGGCTTCTTGGGAATATGTTTACACTTTTAATGTTGATTTATAATAGGAATATAACATGAAAAACTTTAAATTATTATTATTTGTTTGTGCGCTTTTACCCAATATTGCATGGGCTGGCAGTAATATTGAGAAAACAAATAACGGTATTTCTTTCGTAACACAAGGTATGGACTTTAAAATTGAGTTTTATACTGATGATATTGTGAGGGTGCATAAAACTCCGACAAGGTATGCCGTGTGGAAAAGAAAGTCTGGTAGTAGATTTACAAAAATCCAATGTCGGATTAAATGTTGAGAATATGGACGGTATGGTAGAAATATCTTCTCCAGCCTTGATAGTTAAAGTAAATACAAAAACAGGTGGAATACGTTTCCTGGATAAAAATGGTAGGAACCTGATTTTGGACAAGGATTATGGAACCAGTTTTTCTAATAATCTTTCTCCTGATACGGAAGATGCATACGTAGTTCGCAATGAGTTCCTGTTGGATAAGGATGAACCTATATATGGATTAGGGCAGATATTAGACAATAGGTTAAACCGCCGTAATTCGAACCATCACCTTCAGAATGAGAATATGAATACAATATCACCTTTTTTTATGTCTATAAAAGGATATGGTGTATATTTTGACAACTATTCAATTTCTGATTTTGAAGACAATCCGCAAGGCCTTTCTTTAGAAAGTTTCGGAACATGTTCGGACTATTACTTTATGTATGGCAAAACTGCTGACGGTGTAGTAGCTCAGATGAGAACACTTACAGGTAAGGCTCCTATGTTACCGTTATGGGCATACGGTTTCTTCCAAAGTAAAGAGAGATATAAAACACAGGATGAGAGCCTGGAAGTCCTAAAAAAATACAGGGATCTTAATATTCCAATTGATTGCATAATACAGGACTGGAGATATTGGCCGGAATATGAAAATGATAGTATATGGAATTCATTCAGTTTTGATAAAAAACGTTTTCCTAACCCAAAGAAATGGATAGATGAGATACATAAACTGAATGCAAAGCTTATGATTGTCGCATGGCCTTGTTTTGCTCCTTATAGTCCACAGCGTAAAACTTTTGAGGAAAATGGAATGTTGTTGGACTTTATATCTTACCCGCCAAAATCAGGAGTAAAACCGTATGATGTGTTTAATCCTAAAGCCCGCGAAATATATTGGGATCTTCTGAACAAAGGTATTTATAGCTATATCAACAATGATGGATGGTGGTTGGATTCGACAGAGCCGGATCACATGTTCCCAAAACCGGAAGATTATGAGCTGAAAACTTATATGGGAACATATAAAACAGTTAAGAATGCATATTCTTTATTGCATAATAAGGGAATATCTACCAGAACAAAAGCAGCCAATAAAGATAAACGAGTTGTTATATTGACCCGTTCTGGTTTCGTCGGACAGCAGGAATACGGATCAATAACATGGAGTGGAGATGTGCGTTCAACTTGGGAGAATCTTGAAAAGCAAATACCGGCTGCTCTTAGCTTCTCGTTAATGGGATTGCCTTACTGGAACTCGGATATTGGTGGATTTCAGGCTTACGGATGGCATAAACAGGGAGGAACCAAATGTCCGGAATATCAGGAACTATATTTGAGATGGATGCAGTTCGGTCTTTTCTCAACAATGATGAGAAGTCACGGAACAGGATTACCAAGAGAAATATGGCGTTTTGGTGAAAAAGGAGATTGGTGTTTTGATGCACAGGAGAAGTGTATAAATTTAAGATATGCTTTATTGCCTTACATTTATAGCACTTCATGGAACGTCTCAAAATATGACGGAACATTTATGCGTGCATTGTTCATGGATTTCCCTGAAGACAAGAATACGCATAATCTCGGAAGCCAGTTTTTGTTCGGAAAATCAATAATGGTAGTTCCTGTAACAAAATATAATGTTGACAGTTGGAAAATTTATTTACCACAGGGTGTTCAATGGTATGATTATTGGACTAATGAAGTAAAAGAAGGAGGAGAATATATAACCCGTAATGTAGATAAGGCTACAATTCCTCTTTATATAAAAGCTGGTAGTATAATTCCTTTTGGTCCTAAAGTCCAGTATTCTACACAAAAGAAATGGGATAATCTGACTGTAAAGGTATATCCTGGAAAAGACGGTGATTTTATTTTGTATGAGGACGAGTTTGACAATTACAATTATGAGAACGGATATTATACAGAAATAAAGTTTTCTTGGAATGATGATGAAAAAACTTTAGTTATCGGAGATAGAAGCGGAAAATACAAAGGAATGATTTCAAAAAGAAAATTTACAGTAGAATTGCCAACAGGTGAAAAGAAGGTTGTTTCTTATTCCGGTAAGAAAAAAGAAGTAAAGTTTTAAATAACTAAATAATATAATATCAGGTGTATATTTTATATACCTGATATTATGACTATTAAAATATGATATTATGAGAAAAAGTATTTTATTATTGGCTTCGGCATGTTCCAGTGTAGTATTAGCTCAGAAACCAACAAATGTTATAATAGTGTTAACGGATGATCAAGGATATCAAGATTTAGGATGTTTTGGCTCTCCATTAATAAATACTCCCAATATTGACAGGATGAGTTCAGAAGGGATGAGGTTGACGGATTTCTATTCTGCTGCATCTATTTCAAGTCCATCCCGAGCCGGTTTGCTGACAGGACAGTTCAATACAAGGAATGGGGTGAGGAATGTCTTTTTCCCGGATGAGAAAGGGATGCCATCAGCCAAGATAACAATAGCCGAGGCTTTGAAGAAACGTGGATATGTAACAGGCTGTTTTGGCAAATGGCATTTGGGAGATATTAAAGGCCATATGCCAACAGATCAGGGATTTGACGAGTATTATGGTATTCCTTATAGCAATGATATGTACATAGGATATACTCATGAGTTCTCTCCGAATGTTCTCTTTAGAGATAATTATAATATGGAGAAGGCCATTGGCGACCAGAAATTTGTGAAAGAAACTAAGAACAGAGACAAAATAAAAAGTAGGTTAATGGGGCTTTGTCCTTTATTTCAGGGAGATAAAATAATAGAATATCCTTGTGAACTATCAACTACAACTAACAGATATTTTGAACATGCTATAGATTTTATAGATAAAAATAAGAACAAACCTTTCTTTGTTTATATAACACCAAACATGCCTCATGTTCCATTGTATGTTTCTGATAAATTTAAAGGGAAAAGTAAAAGAGGAATATATGGTGATGCTGTAGAGGAAATAGATTGGAATATGGGACGTTTATTGGACTATCTTGATAAAAGCGGATTGGCAGAAAATACATTAGTAGTGTTTACTTCAGACAATGGACCATGGTTAAGATATGGTGATGAAGGAGGAAGCGCAGATCCGTTGAGAGACGGTAAGTTCTCTTATTACGAAGGTGGTGTCAGAGTTCCTTGTATTATGCAATGGAAAGGCCATATTCCAGCTGGAACTGTAAGCGATGCAATAATTTCAAGTGTTGATCTATTTCCTACTATAATGGAAATTTCAGGTGGTGATGCTAAAGACTATGATCTTGACGGTAAGGATATTTCAGAGTTCCTGTATAATCCTAATACCAAATTACTTGATGAATATGTGTATGTAAAGTATGGACGTATAGCCGGAGTAAGAAAAGGAGATTGGGTCTATTTGCCTGATACCGGAAAGAAGAAAAAAGAAGAAAAAGATTCTCCTGAACTTTTTAACATAAAGAAAGATATAAGTCAGAAAGATAATATATATACTAAATATTCTGATAAAATTATAGAGTTGGATAATATAATGAAATCTTATATAAATAAGACTAAGTAACATTGTGGTTATATTATAATTTTGATGTTTAAATGAAGAATAGATATACACTTTGTTATATTTTTCTGATGCTTTCATTAGTTATGAAAGCATCAGAATATCCCTCAATGAGTATAAAAAAAGGTGATATGGAGATAATGCTGTTTTTACCTGACAGTGTTAACAGCTATTATAAGGCTTCACGATTTGATTGGGGAAGTATTCTGGGACAAGTGACATATAAAGGTTGTACTTTCCTGCAGCAATGGAAAGATTATTGTGGACGAGGACCTACTGGCAAACATGATCCGTTAGTGCCAAATTGGGGAACAGGACTTGCTGAGCATTTTGCCGAGGCTTTTGGATATTCAGAAGCTAAGGTAGGGGAAAAATTTGTGAAAATAGGTGTGGGAGAATTGTTGAAAGAAAATAATGAGCCATACGATTTTGCAAAGCCATATAAAGTTGTTAATACTGGAGTGCGTACTATTAAGTCAGATGATAAAGGTATAAGTATAATTCATAGACTTGAGTCAGAAACAGGTTATAGCTACATACTTGAAAAAGTTTACTTGATAGATGATAATAAACTAATTGTCAAGCATAAACTCTCAAATATTGGTAAGAAGAAGATTTTTACAGAAACGTATTCTCATAATTTCATACAGTTTAATTATAAGAACTATGATAAGAATTTTGCCATGATATTTATAAATTCAGATATAGATGTGGCAAATGAGAAATGGATAAATAAGAAACGAATGTCTTTTGGAAAGGATAGAATAGACATAGTGCAGGATATAAAAGACTTCAGTCCGGCATTTGGGGCTATAAATGTATTGTCAAATGACAATTCATTTAAGATAGTAAATGAAAGAACGGGAATGTCTGTCGAAGTTGGTTTTGATGTTCCTGTGAACTCGTTTTTCCTTTGGTCATGGCAAAAAGCCTTCTGTCCGGAACCCAAAATCCTTATAAACATTATGCCTAATGAAAGTTTTGAATGGAATTATACATATGAATTTAATGTGAAGTGGATTTAAAGTATGGCTATGAATAACATAAAAATAAAAGGTGGAATAATTTCGACGGCAATGATTTCATTATCATTGCCATCCGTTTTTGGACAAAACAATAGTATTGCCCGTCCTAATGTTATTGTAATACTGGCTGATGATATGGGCTACGGAGACGTAAGCGCATACGGAAGCAAAACAATTTCTACACCGAATATTGATTATCTGGCAAAACAAGGAGTATGTTTTACTGACGGTCATTCAACATCTGCTACATCTACCCCTAGTAGGTATGGGTTGTTTACAGGATGTTATCCATGGAAGAATAAGGATGCAAAAATACTTCCAGGTGATGCTCCATTACTGATAAAAGAATCACAGTTTACAATGCCTAAAATGTTTCAAAATGCCGGATATACAACTGCGGCAATAGGTAAGTGGCATTTGGGTATGGGAAATGGTAATGCTGATTGGAATAAAAAGGTGACTCCCGGTGCAAATGAGATAGGCTTTGATTATTCATGCCTGATTGCTGCAACAAACGACAGGGTACCGACTGTATATGTAGAAAATGGATATGTCGTTGGACTTGATTCGAATGATCCTATAAGAGTAAACTACGAAAAGAACTATGAAGGTGAACCTACTGCACTTTCCAATCCTGAGATGTTGAAGATGCATTGGTCGCATGGACATAATAATTCAATAGTAAATGGAATTCCACGTATAGGATTTATGAAAGGTGGCAATTCTGCAAAGTGGGTTGACGAGAATATGGCTGATTATTTTATTGGTAAAGTTAAGGACTTTATTGAAAACAACCATGAAAAACCGTTTTTCTTATATTATGGCTTGCATCAGCCTCATGTACCAAGAGCGCCGCATCATAGGTTTGTAGGAAAATCAGGTATGGGACCAAGAGGTGATGCATTGCTGGAGGCTGACTGGTGTGTAGGTGAGCTGATAAGTATCCTTAAGAAAAAAGGATTGCTTGAAAATACACTGATTGTTTTCTCAAGTGATAATGGTCCTGTGTTGAATGACGGATATAAGGATGGTGCAGTTGAGATGTTGGGAGGCCATAAACCAGCTGCTGATATGAGGGGAGGAAAATATAGCTTGTTTGAGGCTGGAACAAGAGTTCCTTTCTTTGTATTCTGGAAGAATCATATAAGTCCAGTTGTCTCGGATGCTTTGGTATCGCAATTGGATTTGTTGGCTTCTTTTGCAGATTTGATTGATGCAGATATTCCAGAAGATTTGGATTCAGAGAATTTACTGGGTGTTTTTATGGGAAACTCTGTTGTAGGTAGAAAAAGTTTCATAACTGAGGCAATGGGAAGACTTGCATATAGGAAAGGAGACTATATGTTGATTCCGCCATATAAAGGAGAAAAAAGAAACCTTACTGGTAATGAACTAGGAATTGTCGATGATTTTTCACTGTTTAACTTGAAGACGGATATCGGGCAAACCAATGATTTATCGGAACAAGAAGTTAAATTGACAAAAAACATGAAATCAGAGTTTCTGTCAAGAACAAAAGGTTATTATAATCCTGAAAATAAAGGAGAAACTTTAAAATGATTATGCTATATGAAAAGTTTAATAATGCATATTGTGATAATATCACTGCTCTTTGTAGCTTGTAATACTGACAATGGAGATCGTTTCACCCCATTGGTAAAAGAAAACTTTCAAATTTGTATTGACGGCATTGATGTTGGTTTGTATAAGCTGCGTAATAGAAATGGTATGGAGGTTTTTATTACCAATTATGGAGCCAGGATCGTTTCAATTTTGTTTCCTGGCAAAAGTGGTGATAAAAAGGATCTGGTACTGGGCTTTGATAATATAAATGATTATATAACTGTACCTAATAATTTTGGAGCTACAATAGGGAGATATGCAAACAGAATAGATAATGGACATTTTGTAATTGATAAAGATACTGTCGTATTGCCGCAAAATGATTATCCTCATTGTTTGCATGGAGGAGAGAAAGGATGGCACTGCAAAGCATTTAATGTTGATAAATTTGATGATAATTCAATTGTTATGAGCGTATTTTCACCGGATGGTGACCAAGGATTTCCTGGAAATGTTAATGCCCAGATAGAATACAGATTGAATGATGATAATGAATTACATATTTTTTATAGTGCTGTAACAGATAAAGCAACTGTCGTAAATATGACAAATCACTCTTATTTCAACTTAAGTGGTAATCATGATAAGAGTGTTATGGATCATAAATTGTATGTGAACTCGACATATTATACTCCAATAGATTCAACTTTAATGACTACTGGGGAATTTACTCCTGTAGATGATTCTCCATTTGATTTTTCATCTTTAAGGGTTATCTCATCAAATATAGACATTAATAACGGGCAAATTAAAAATGGAAATGGTTTTGACCATAACTGGGTTTTAAAAACAGATGGAGATATAAATAAATTGGCAGCCAAGTTAAGCTGTCCTGAAACAGGAATAGAGATGGAAGTTTTTACCACAGAACCTGGAATACAAATATATACAGGAAACTTTTTGAACGGAACGGTAAAAGGGAAATATGGTATTTGGTATCCACAGCATTCCGCTATTTGTTTGGAGACACAGCATTATCCTGACAGTCCCAATAAAAAAGAATGGCCAAGTACAATGCTTGATGTGAATAAAAAATACGAAAGCCATACAATTTATAAATTTTATAATAGACCAATAAAATGATATTCAACATGAGATATTATGCTATATATATGTTATTAAGTCTTTCCTTATTTGCAAATGCACAAAACATAGAGAGAAGATTGGCTTTTGATAATTATCATAAGTATGATAATAGGGAAATTCAGTCATGTGATTCGTCGGAAATAAGAGCCTTAGATAGATTACGTACGTATTACCATGAAAATCCATATAGGATAAAAGTAAATAAGGATACTAAATTGATAAATTCTTATTTAAGTTCATTGACTTCTGAAGGACGTTTTTCTGATATGATGACAATGGAAGAGAAAATAAAGGATATGTATCATGCAGGAAGTAGATTGACAACCAATGATACAGTCGGGCTATTTATAAGGGAAGCCTTTGAAAGAATTTTTCAAATAACAGCTTCTTCTAGTTTTCAAGGTGCAGAGAAGGATAAAGTATTTCCTAAAATACAGAAAGCTATAATTCATTATGGCGAAATTGAAATACAGCGTCCTAATGTATCAACCCGTTTTCATGCATCATGTTTTGCTATTCCTACAGCAGCTGTAAATATATATTTTACGTTGCTTGATGAAATGGATAGAGCAGAGAAAGGAAAAGCAGATAAATTGTTAATGGATGCATGTACAATGTTGAAAGTTGTTGCATTGCAAGCTTGGACACAGCCGTTGAGGAATGATGAGACAGATATTAATGTTGTTTCTGTTGAGCGTTTTAGAAATCATGTATGGTGGGTAGGTGCAAATGGTATAGCTTATAGGTCTTTACTGCCTGTAGCTGTAATGTTGAAGTCTGTTTCTATGATAGAGATTGTATCTGAGGTTTGTATGAGAAGTATTAGTTCTACTTCCCAGAGTACAAATAAAGACTCTTTTTGGACGGAAGGGCTCACTTCTGATGGTGCCGGATGGGGACATGGAAAGCAGTGCTGTCTTTTTGATTATCCGATGGGTGGAATAGATTTCGCTTTGCAGACATTGCAGACATTACAGGATACACCATGGCATAAAAGTTTGACGAGAGAAAATACAGAAGCGCTTATGAATTATTTCAGAGGTGGTAGCTGGTATTATTATAACGGTTTTGTAATACCAGGATTGAATCGTTATACTTATGAATACAGACCTGAGAAAAAGAGAATCCCATATTCGAATATCTTAAATAAAATAGTAAAAAACTGGATGTCTTCATTTACAAAAGAGCAGCAGGAAGAACTGTTAAAACTTAAATATGAAGTAGATAATTCCAAAATCATAATGGAAGATTATGAATTCGGGTTGTATAACGGAATACGCTGGTTTTACAATAATGATGATTTGATAAAGAAAACATCGGATTGTCATATATCAGTCAATATGGCATCCGTAAGAACAGATGGAGTGGAAAGTGCTTTGTTTGCCGATAATTATAACTTTCATACAGCTGACGGTGTTACGTTATTTCAAAGAAAAGGAGATGAGTATCAACGTATTCTTGGAGGGCTTGATGTAACTGCATTGCCTGGTACTACTGTACGTGAAGGAATGGATAAACTTATTCCTGTAACTAATTGGAGGGGATATTGCAGCAAGCATAATTTTGCAGGTGCTGCAACTGATTCTAAACAGAATGCGGTAACAGGTTTTATTTTTGAAAAGATGAATGGATCGGATAAAGAAGGGGTCAATGATAAAGGAGATTATCATATTAAGAATGATATATTGTATGGATTCAAGGCATATAAAGGATACTTTATTTTGGGAGATTATTTTATAGCACTTGGTGCTGGAATTACAAATAATAATTATGGAAGACATGAAACTATTCGTACAACAATAGATCAAACTTCATTAAAAAATAGAGTATCCATTATACAAAATGAAGATGAACGATTTGTTAATGATAGTATAATACATTTAGACAATAAAGGTAAGGACTTTGTTTGGATAAAACAACAGGGACAGTTTGCATATTGTGCAATTCCTGAATATACCAGGAATATCAGTTTGGCCCTTGAGAATAAGAAAAACTATTGGTGTAAATTAAATCCTGGTAATATTAAGAAAAAGAATCTTCCAGAAGAGAGTCAAATTTTGCGTATTTGGACAGAGCATGGTGTGAACCCTAAAAACGAAAAATATGGATATGTGGTGTATTCAGGAAATGGTATGCCGAATACTAAGTTTCCTTTTGAAATCTTAAGGAATGACACTCTTGTCCAGGCTGTCATTAATGAAGACAAGAATATTATCCAGGCAATATTTTATCCAAATAATAACGGATTGTTTTGGGATAACTGTTCAATGAAGGTCTCTTCTCCTTGCGTAGTTATGCTGAATAAGGAAGGTGACAGTATGCAGATATATGCATCTGATGCTACTATGGATCCTTCAATTAAACAAATCACAATAGAACTTAATGGAGAGAATTTTATTATTGATTTACCGCAAAATGATCGTTTAGGAAATATTGGTCATAAAAAAGTACTGTTGTTTAAGAAATAATTCTAAGTGCAAATAAAAATAACCTATTATATGGATGTAAGAAATATATTACTAACAATTATATCACTGGCTTTATGTCATAGTGTATGTGCTTCTAATGAAAATAATTTGGATAAAGTGAGGGAAAATTTTGTTACTCTTTCTGCATTCAATTACTCTCCTAATGATAAGGTTACTGACAATTTTATTAAATATTCTGATTATGGAAGGGCTAATGATGTTTTACAGCTTCAATTATACATGTCGGTACATTTACCAGACGTAGAAGTAAATCGTTTGTTTTCTTTGATAAATGAGAATGGCTCTTTTTCAGATATTGATTATACGGACCGAACAAGAGGCAGATGGCAGCCGACTCTACATTTGACTCGTCTCTATTCATTGGTAAAACTTTATGTCTCTCCTTCAAGTAAGTGGTATAAGGATATAAAGATGCATGAAAATATTCACAAGGCTGTAAATTTTTGGATGAAGTTAAAGCCAACCAGTGATAATTGGTGGCATAATGATATTGGTGTACCTCGTAAAATGACAGCTATATTTTTAATGATAAGGGATGAAATTACACCGATGCAGTTAAATGGAGCTTTGGATTTGTTAAAACGATCAGAGTTTGGAAAGACAGGTCAGAACAAAGTATGGCTGGCTGCGAATAACCTCATGAAAGCTCTTTTGATAAACGATGAACAATTGTTGGTTATGTCAAAACAATTTATTGCAGAAGAAATATCTATTTCTGATAAAGAAGGTATTCAAAAGGATTGGTCTTTCCATCAGCATGGTCCACAAATTCAGTTTGGAAACTATGGTCAGACTTATGCTGAGTCGGTCTCATTCTTGTTGGCCGTTTTACAAGGTACTTCTTATGCATTTAGTAAAAAAGAATACGATATTGTTGCTAATTTAATGAAAGAAGGAATATGCTGGAGTGTATTCAAAGGCGTTATGGATCCTAGCTTTTGCGGAAGGCAGGTTTTTAAAGACAGTGGACGTAGTAAGGCTTATTCCGTTGCTGTTGCAGCTCAAAATATGGCTATGGTTGGAGAAAAAGATAGTAGCTTGTTTATTAACATATCAAATGAGAATCTTATGCCTGACAAATATAAGAATACATTGACCGGAGCAAAATATTATTTGTGTTCAGATTGTGGCATTTACCGTACTGAAGACTGGTACGCTTCTATTAGAATGCATTCAGAGAGGACTATTGGTTTTGAATTTACAAATAAAGAAAACACTAATGCTTGGTTCTCTGCAGATGGGGCTCTTTTGATAATGCAGCATGGAAGTGAGTATGATAATATTTTTGCACATTGGGATTGGAGAGCAATACCAGGTATTACCAGTTATGATGATAATAAACCTCTTAAAGTTTCCGATAATAGATACGATAAAGAAAATAAGACAAAACATGTTGGAGGATTAGTGTCTGATCAGATTATGTGTACAACCATGGAATTAAACAGAGATGGGCTACATGCCTTTAAATCAGTCTTTTTCTTTAAAGATTTAGTTGTAGCTTTAGGATCAGATATCTATAGTAATAATAAAGACATTATAGATATAAAAACTTCATTGGAACAAAATAATCTTATTGGTGATGTAAAGTATGGCAAGAAATGGGCTTGGCATGATGGAAGAGGTTATATATTATTAGATCATTCTAGTGCAGCTGATCAGGAGCTTGTTGTAACAGAAGAAATGCAATATGGTAAGTGGGATGCAATAGATCCTTTCTTTAAAAATGATTGGAGTAAAGGAAAAGTCTTCAAATGTATCATTAAACATTGTTTAGATAAAAAATCAGCATATGCATATGCTATATTGCCTAAAAGAACAGCTTCGCAAACAAAAAATATGAGTTTGTGTAACGATATAAAAGTACTTCGTAATGATGATGAGTGTCAATCTGTAGCTTATAAGGAGTATTCTTGTGAGATATGGCATCGTTCGACTAATCCTAGCATAAAAATATATAAGAAGCAGGAACTTATAGCAGAAACATATTTGGATAAGGTAAGTAAATGATTATGCATCTTATAAATATTAATGATTGATTTTCAATGATATTAGATTGATAATTAATTTATAAGATGCTGATATAGTATTTTTATTAATACTATCCAGTAAACCACAGTGATAAATTGCACAATCTTCTTGTCTATTTTATAGAGTCTTTATTTAAAGATAAGAAAGAATAATTTCAATTATATATGTGGTTTACTGGAAACGTATAAGTAAGTTTTGAATTAGTACTTCTTTATTTTTTATCAAATTTCCTTCAACTCCCTATAAAGCCTCTGCACCGGCAACCCCATAACATTGAAATAAGATCCATGTATGCCTGACACTCCGATGAAACCAATCCATTCCTGTATGCCGTATGCACCTGCCTTGTCGTAAGGTTTGTAATTGTCTATATAGAAGTCTATTTCTTCGTCTGTCAGGGTGTCGAAAGTAACATCTGATACTGAACAGAAGCTTTTCTGAAATTCTCGTGTGGTGATGCTTACTCCTGTCATTACCTGGTGGGTGTGTCCGGACAGGATTTTCAACATTCTTACTGCATCTTCCCTGTCTTTGGGTTTTCCAAGTACTTCACCATTGGCATAGACTATTGTGTCTGCTGTTATTACAAGGTCGTTTCCTGCCATGAACGGGCGGTAGGCGGCAGCTTTTATGCGTGATATGAATTCAGGTATTTCACTTCCTTTCAGATGTGGAGGATAACTTTCGTCAACACCTTTTATCAGTTTGACTTCGTAATTGATGCCCAAACCGGAGAGGAGTTCGCGGCGGCGTGGCGAGTTTGATGCCAGAATAATATTGTATTTCTTTAGATTGTCTAACATACGTTTTTGAGTTTTTGAATTTTACCATCCGAATGCTTCTTCATGTGACATCCATTTTCCTTGTGCGCGCAGTACTTGCTCTATCACGTCACGGCCGCAGCCTTGACCTCCGGCACGATGGGAAATGTATTTGCATATGGCTTTTATGTCTGGTGCGGCGTCAGCCGGGCAGCAAGGGAGACCTACGAGGCGGAGTACTTCATAGTCGGGTATGTCGTCGCCCATATAAAGTACTTCTTCCGGTTTGAGGTCGTATTTTTTTATCAATTCGTTGTATTCCTTTGTCTTTACGGAAGCTCCCATGCATACGTCTTTCACTCCGAGTCCTTCAAATCTTAATCTGACGGCTTCGGTGTGTCCGCCGGTGATTATTGCTATATGTAATCCGCATTTTACGGCGAACTGTATGGCGTATCCGTCTTTGATATTTATCATGCGCATAGGTTCTCCGTTTGGATGGAGAGGTACGGTATCGCCACTTAAAACTCCGTCAACATCGAAGAACAGTGCCTTGATTTTTGTAAGATCGTAGTCTATCATATTTTGTTCGTATTATAATTGTGTATGCTTTTGCTGATAAGTTTGTATAGCTCCGCTATGTCGGGTTCATCTTTAAGCATTTCAAGATGGCTGTCCATGATGTTGCGGTCGTCTCTTTGGGCTGGGCCTGTCTGGGCTGATACCGGAGATAAATGGTGTACCTTTTCGGCTGTCTCGTCTATCAATGGCAGCATAGCGCTGAATGGCAGGGCGTGGGATGAAAGAAGATGTTCGCAGATGGAATACATATGGTTGCTGAAATTACATGCGAAAACAGCTGATATGTGCAGGTATTTTCTTTGTTCGGATGAGGCTTCGAATACATGGCTGCTCAACAGTGAGGCTGTCTTGATGAGTAAATCTGTGTCTTCTTTACTGTTTGCCTCTACAAAGAAGTGTACATTATTAAAATCTACTTTTCTCTGCTTGCTGAATGTCTGCATTGGATATAGCACGCCATATCTGGCTGTAAGTCCTTTCCAGATATTGATGGAAACGCTTCCGGCAGTATGTACAAACAAGGCATTGGGATTGCATTTCACTAGCTGTGGAAGTATTGTTTCGAGTACAGAGTCTTTGAGTGATACTATGTAGATGTCTGCATCACTGTCTGTCGATGTTATATCTGTAGTGTAGGGGCAACCTATACTTTCTGCCAGTTCTTTGGCTGATTCCTGAGTCCTGCTGTAGATCATTTTTATATGGCATCCGGCTTCGTGGAATGCTTTTCCAAGATGTGTAGCTACGTTGCCGGCTCCAATCATTACTATTGAAGGATGTTTTTCTGAATATTCCACTGTCATTTTCCTCCGTATTTGTTGATGTGTATTTTCTCCCATTGCAGATGCGACTCGTCGAAAGGTTTTCTTTCCATTCCTTTATGTCCTATGGCGATGATGGATAGAGCCTGTAGCTGTAGTGGCAGGTCCAATACTTCGTGTACGTATTCGTTTGATGGAATGCCGCTTGCCGTAAATCTTTCGCGCAACTGTACCCAGCAACTTCCAAGTCCGAGGTCCTCTGCCTGCAGCTGTATCATGATGGATGCTATTGATGCGTCTTCAATCCATACATCGCTCGCCATGGGATCGGCTGTTACGACTATTGCCAATGCGGCATCTTTTATGAACGATGAACTTGCTTCCTTGCAGTATGAAAGTTTTTCAAGTATTTCCTTGTCGTCAACTACGATGAACTGCCAGCAGTTGGTTCGTTTGGATGTTGGTGACATGAGTGCTGCTTTGAGCAGTGTGACTACTTCTTCCTGAGTGAGTTCCTGTGGAGTAAATTTGCGCATACTGCGCCTTGATTTTATGAGGTCGTTGAAATTTTTCATATGTGAAAATTTAAAATGATAGTCACAAATATATGATTTTCGTTTTAAAGGCTGAAACTTTTTATGTAAATTTGCGATATATGGCAATACGTTTGGTTACATATGAACACTCTGAAACGTTGCCTCAGCTTCCTGGGAAGAACGTCTTTCATTCGGTAGGCCTGTTTAGGATTCTTGAACGGACATCCGGATATACTCCTTTTATGCTTGTGGCCTTTGATGGGGACAGACCTATAGGTAAATTATTGTGTGTAATCAGAAAGTCTTGGTTTATAAGGGAGTGTGTTATATATGATACTGGTGAGTATTTTGATACGGATATTAAGCATGACCTGATTTTCGATGAACTTCTTTCGTACTTTACAGCCCGGAACAAGGATAATTTTTTTCTGATAGAGTTCAGAAACTTGACAGAACCGCTTTTCGGATACCGTTATTTCAGGAAGAACGGATATTTCCCTATAAAACGTTTGAGGGTGATTAATTCCATTCATCACACAACTTTGGATAAGTGGATGGGGGCTTCAAGAAAACGACAGATACAGCAGGCTTTGAAAAACGGTGCTGTAATGAGAGTTGCAGAAAACAAACAGCAGGTTCAAGGACTTTTCAGAATGCTGAAAAACTATTATTCTTCGAAAGTGTTCAAATATTTTCCCGGAGTGGATTTCTTTACGTCTTTACTGGAACTTGGTGAGGAATGCGGAGAGATGGGAAAAATATTTACAGTCTCATATAATGGTAAGATTATTGGAGGCTCGTGTTGTCTGTTCTCTGACGATACGGCATTTCTGCTGTTTTCCGGTGGAATGCGCAAGAGTTATCCTTCGCTATATCCCGGTGTGTTGGCTGTATGGAATGCTATGCTGTATTCAAGGGAGAAGGGGTATAGTCATTTTGAGTTTATTGATGCCGGACTTCCTTTTAAAAAATACGGATACCGTGATTTTATATTGAGGTTTGGAGGCAAGCAATTGAGTACCCGCCGGTGGTATAGACTGAAATGGAAATGGCTGAATAGGATAATGGAAAAGATATATGTTTGATATAACAGTCGATTGCAAAGTTAAGTTTCCAAAATCAAAGTTCAGACGTTATAAAAAAGTAATAAGGATAAATATTTACTGAAAAAGTTTCGTATTTTAATCCAAATTTCTTTTCTTTGTCTTATAGAATTTATCAACTTTAATTTAATATCAAAAAAACAACATCATTATGAAAATATCTCATATTGAACATTTGGGCATTGCTGTAAACAGTATCGAAGAAGCCTTGCCATACTATGAAAATGTATTGGGATTGAAATGTTATAACATCGAAACAGTAGAAGACCAGAAAGTTAGAACTGCATTCCTGAAATGTGGTGAAACAAAAATAGAGCTTCTTGAACCGACAGGTCCTGAAAGTACAATAGCTAAATTTATTGAGAATAGAGGAATGGGTGTACATCATGTGGCTTTTGCCATTGAAGATGGTGTAGCAAATGCTTTGGCTGATGCCGAAGGTAAAGGAATCCGCCTTATAGATAAGGCTCCACGTAAGGGAGCGGAAAACCTTAATATCGCTTTTCTTCATCCGAAATCAACAATGGGGGTTTTGACAGAACTTTGTGAAAAATGAAAATTCGGAAGAAAGTGATGCTTGATGTAAGTTTTCTATAATATATAGTTGAAGAGTCAGTTTGCATATTTAATATGTAAGCCGACTCTTCAATTTGTATTGTATGGAATATCGCTAATCCGACTAATGTTATTATAAACTTTAAAAATACTTATAACTATGAGTAATCAATTGGAAAAAGTAAAGGAGCTTATTGAGTTACGTGCCCAGGCTCGTTTGGGCGGTGGCGAAAAAGCTATTGAAAAACAGCACGCTAAAGGTAAATATACAGCACGTGAACGTATCTCTATGTTGCTTGATGAAGGCAGCTTTGAAGAACTGGATATGTTCGTAAAACACCGTTGTACAAACTTCGGAATGGACAAGAAACATTATCTTGGCGACGGTGTCGTTACCGGTTACGGTACTATAGAAGGACGATTGGTATATGTATTTGCACAGGATTTCACTGTGTCTGCAGGTTCGCTGTCTGAAACAATGTCGCAGAAAATATGTAAGGTGATGGATATGGCCATGAAAATGGGTGCTCCATGTATCGGACTTAATGACTCGGGTGGTGCACGTATCCAGGAAGGTATAAACGCTTTGGCCGGTTATGCCGAAATTTTCCAGCGCAATATTCTTGCTTCGGGTGTCATTCCTCAGATTTCCGGTATCTTCGGTCCTTGTGCCGGCGGTGCTGTTTATTCTCCTGCTTTGACTGACTTTACTCTTATGATGGAAGGTACATCTTATATGTTCCTAACAGGTCCTAAGGTTGTCAAGACAGTGACTGGTGAGGATGTGTCACAGGAAGACCTTGGCGGTGCTAGCGTACACTCAACACGTTCCGGAGTTACTCATTTCACTGCTTCTACAGAAGAAGAAGGTCTGGCATTGATCCGTAAACTTCTGAGCTATATTCCTCAGAACAACCTTGAAGAGGCTCCATATGTAGATTGTACAGACCCAATTGACCGTCTGGAAGATTCTCTTAACGAGATTATCCCTGACAGCGCGAACAAGGCTTACGATATGTACGAAGTTATCGGTGCTATTGTAGATAATGGTGAGTTCCTTGAAGTTCAGAGAGACTTTGCAAAGAATATCATTATCGGTTTTGCACGTTTCAACGGACAGTCTGTAGGTATTGTTGCCAATCAGCCTAAATTCCTTGCAGGTGTGCTTGACTGCAATGCGTCACGTAAGGGAGCACGTTTCGTTCGTTTCTGCGACGCTTTCAATATTCCTATTGTTTCGCTTGTTGACGTTCCTGGATTCTTGCCTGGTACTGGTCAGGAATACAATGCGGTTATTCTTCATGGAGCTAAATTGCTTTATGCATACGGTGAGGCTACAGTGCCTAAGGTTACTATCACATTGCGTAAGTCGTATGGTGGTTCACACATCGTGATGAGCTGTAAGCAGTTGCGCGGTGATATGAACTATGCATGGCCTACTGCCGAAATTGCCGTGATGGGTGGTGCAGGTGCAGTAGAAGTGCTTTATGCTAAAGAAGCCAAGGAAGCTGAAGATCCTAAGGCATTTATGGCTGAAAAAGAAGCTGAATACACTAAACTGTTTGCTAATCCTTATAATGCTGCAAAATATGGTTATATCGATGACGTGATTGAGCCTCGTAATACCCGTTTCCGCATTATACGTGCATTGCAGCAGTTGCAGACCAAGAAACTTACTAATCCGTCGAAGAAACACGGTAATATTCCTTTGTAATAAATTAAAATCTGAAAATATGATGAGAAAACTTAATATCGGAATGTTCCTTTCTTTGATGCTGTTGGTGGCTTTTTCGTCCTGCAAGGAACAAAAGCCTAACAATAAGGTAGTCATCAATGAAGTGCTTGTCGATAATCAGAGTAACTTCCAGGATGATTACGGATTGCACAGCGGATGGATAGAAATATTCAACAAATCGTATAGCAGCGCCGATTTGGCAGGATGCTTGCTCCGTGTAAGCTCACAGCCGGGTGATACTGCCACTTATTTTATTCCAAAAGGTGATGTGTTGACTCTTTTGAAACCTCGCCAACACACATTGTTTTGGGCGGACGGTGCACCGCGTCGTGGTACTTTCCACACAAATTTTGTTTTGAGCAAAACAAACGAAAACTGGATTGGACTTTATGATTCTGGCAAGAAGCTTCTTGATCAGGTTATTGTTCCGGCAGGTGTACTTAAAGAAAACTATTCGTATGCCCGTGTGAGCGATGGCTTGAACGAATGGGAAGTGAAGGATGACAGTGCCGAGAAATATGTTACACCTAGCACAAACAACAAGACTATAGAAAGTAATCCTAAAATGGATAAGTTCGAACAGCACGATCCTGTTGGTGTGGGTATGGCGATTTCGGCTATGGCAGTCGTATTTATAGGTCTGATTCTGCTTTATATTTGCTTTAAGTTTGTCGGTAAGGCTGCAATTGCTTTGCGTAAGCGTAACGCTATGAAAGCACAGAATGTGACAGACCATAAGGAAGCTAAGGAAATGAAACTAGGTGAAGCTCCAGGAGAAGTTATTGCCGCGATATCTATGGCATTGCACGAAGCTCAGGGTGCTGATCACGATGTGGAAGAAACTATCCTTACAATAAGCCGCGTAAAACGCAGTTACTCGCCATGGAGTTCTAAGATTTATACTTTGCGTGAAACTCCGAACAAGAAATAACTTTGATAAAATTTAATCGTATGAAAGAATATAAATATAAGATAAACGGTAACTTATATAAGGTTACTGTTGGAGATATACAAGACAACAATGTAAAGGTAGAAGTTAATGGAACTTCATATACCGTAGAACTGGAAAAATCAGCAACACCTAAAATCAAGCCGGTAGTTCGTACAGCAGCTACTACTCCTGCCGCTCCGCCACCTGCAGTGTCTCGTCCTGTTGTAGCTGGAAGCAAATCAGGAATCAAATCTCCTCTGCCAGGAGTAATTCTTGATATAAAGGTAAAGGAAGGCGATACTGTAAAACGTGGTCAGACTTTGCTCGTTCTTGAAGCAATGAAGATGGAAAATGATATCAAGTCCGACCGTGACGGTAAAGTTACTTCTATCAAAGTAAGTAAAGGTGAATCTATTCTTGAAGGTACTGACCTTATAATTGTTGAATGATATGGGAGAATTTGTTAGTTTTTTGCAGAATAATCTGGCAGATTTCTGGACATATACCGGCTTTTTCAATGCTACTCCTCAGCATCTGATAATGATATTGGTCGGCATATTCTTCATATATCTGGCAGTTGCGAAGGAATTTGAGCCTATGTTGCTGATTCCTATAGGTTTCGGTATTTTGGTTGGTAATATTCCTTTCAATATGGAAGCTGGTCTTAAGGTTGGTCTTTATGAGGAAGGCTCTGTACTTAACATTTTATATCAAGGTGTAACTTCTGGATGGTATCCGCCTCTTATTTTCTTGGGTATCGGCGCCATGACAGACTTCTCAGCCTTGATATCAAATCCAAAACTGATGCTTATCGGTGCTGCCGCACAGTTTGGTATATTCGGAGCATATATGCTTGCGTTAGAATTCGGTTTCGACCCTATGCAGGCAGCTGCTATCGGTATTATCGGTGGTGCGGACGGTCCGACAGCCATCTTCCTTTCATCCAAACTGGCTCCTAACCTGATGGGTGCGATTGCGGTTTCGGCATATTCTTACATGGCTCTCGTCCCTGTGATTCAGCCGCCTATCATGCGTCTGCTCACAACAAAGAAAGAACGTCTTATCCGTATGAAAGCTCCTCGTGCCGTTTCGCATACAGAAAAGGTGATGTTCCCTATAGTAGGTCTGTTGCTAACATGTTTCCTTGTACCTTCAGGTCTTCCATTGTTGGGAATGTTGTTCTTCGGTAACCTGTTGAAGGAAAGTGGAGTTACACGTCGTCTTGCAGAGACTGCCCGCGGTCCGCTGATTGATACTATCACTATCCTGTTGGGACTTACAGTTGGTGCATCTACTCAGGCTTCTGAGTTCCTGACTCGTGATTCAATCTTTATTTTTGCACTTGGTGCTTTGTCATTTATCATAGCAACAGCTTCAGGTGTATTGTTCGTCAAGTTCTTCAATTTGTTCCTGAAGAAAGACAATAAGATTAATCCGCTTATCGGTAATGCCGGAGTATCGGCCGTACCTGATTCAGCGCGTATATCTCAGATTGTAGGTTTGGAATATGATCCAAGCAACTATTTGTTGATGCATGCAATGGGTCCTAACGTAGCAGGTGTTATCGGATCGGCTGTAGCTGCCGGTATCTTGCTCGGATTCCTGATCTAAAACGTATATAATCAACGGTTTAAAATAAAAACAGGCAGACTGCTTTATGTGTAGTTTGCCTGTTTTTTATGTTTGTAAAGATTATAATTAATTGATATATATCAAAAAGTTGTTTGATTAAGTATTTTTTAGCAGGACCGTTTTTAACCGAATTGTAATATTGAAATATCTTTGCGCCCGAATTAAACTAAACAACTAAATTATGACAACAAAAAGAACTGTAAAGTATCATGTTCCTCAGCAGGGACTTTATGTTTATGCACGTACAGAGGAAGGTAGAACAGAACTTATTGTTTTAAACAGCACAGACAACGAGCAGATCCTAATGAATAACCATTTTAAAGGACTTGTGAATGAAAGTGTTATGGGGAGAGAAATTGCCAGCGGAAAGACAATTGATTTGACTGAGAATATTGTTATTCCGGCTCGCAAGTCAGTTATCATAGAATGCTGATAACAAAAGAGCTTATAGAAAAAGCGATGGACAATTTAGTGATTTTAGTCCATCGCTTTTTTTATTATTTTGATTTGTATCCTTTAAAGAATTTACTGAAATAAAGCCATTGGTATTCTATTGAATTGTTCCAATATTTGCTGTCGTGAGCTCCTGGACGAGTGATATAATCGTGGTTTATTCCGCGTTTCAGTAATTCCGCGTGTAGATTATTGTTTACTTCAAAGAAAAAATCACTTGTTCCGCAATCGAAAATTATTGCAAGGTCACCATTGTTGATTTTATCCAATTGCGTGATAACAGTATGGTTGTCCCAAACTTCCTTGTTTGTGTCGCGTTCTCCCAATTGCTTTTTCATTTCCCAGTTGTTTGGAAAAGGTCGTATGTCAACGCCGCCACTTGTTGCTCCTCCTCCTCCGAATATGTCTTTATGCCTTATTGATAGCCATAGTCCTCCATGACCTCCCATGCTTAATCCGGTAATTGCTCTTCCATTCCTGTTTTTCACAGTACAGTAATTAGAGTCAATATAATTCACCAGTTCTTTCGATACAAAAGTCTCGAACTGGCTGTCCTGATTAGTGGGGCTATCCCAGTACCAGCTGTTTTCACCGTCCGGACAAACTACTATTATTCCATCCTTGTCTGCCATTTCAGGAAGCTCAGGCTTTATGTTTATCCATGTACGGGCATTTCCGCTATATCCATGTAGCAGATACAATGTCGGACATTCCTGATGGTTGATAGCTTTGTCGGGTACTATTACAACTACTTCGATTTCCTTATTCATTTTTTCACTTTTTACACTCAATGTGTCAATTCGTGCTGCATACAAATGTATAGGCGCTATAAATGCAGCCAGTATTATCAGGCGTTTAAAGATTTTGTTTATCATAAATATTAATATTTTTTCTTTGTAAAGTTAACACTAATTTTTCTATAAATGCGTTTGATTATATTTTTTCTGTTGTTATGTGTATTTGATGATTTATTTTTGTATAAGTTTGCAGCATGAAAAAGAAACTGATAGAGAATGAAGGTATTCCTGGCTATCTGCTATTGATATTGGCGATAATTTCAGGATTGGCTGTGGCTAATTTATATTATAACCAGCCGTTGTTAAACGACATTTGTCGTGATTTGAAGGTTAGTGAGTTTACTGCAAATCTTATCCCTATGGTGACTCAAATAGGATATGCCTGCGGTTTGTTGTTTATAATTCCATTGGGCGATTTATACAACAGGCGCAATATCATTGTGGTGAATTTTTCGTTACTTTCTCTTTCTATGGTATCAATTGCCCTGTCAGGAAATATTGGACTTGTCTTGGCTTCGTCATTAATTACTGGTATTTGTTCTGTAATGCCTCAGATATTCATACCTATAGCGTCACAGTTTTCGAAGCCGGAACATAAATCGAAGAATGTAGGTGTATTGGTGAGTGGACTTCTTACTGGAATCCTAGGTTCAAGAGTCATAAGCGGCATTGTAGGAGAGTATTGGGGATGGCGTACCATGTATTATATTGCTGCAGTAATAATGTTCGTTTGTATCTTTGTGGTTGTTAGGGTTATTCCTGATATGACAGTCAATTACAAAGGAACATATAAAGATTTGATGCAGTCATTGATGAAAATTTTCAGGCAGCGTCCTGATATAAGGCTTTCTTCTTTACGTGCGGGATTGTGCTTCGGAAGTTTCCTTTGTCTGTGGGCTTGTCTGGCTTTCAAATTAAGCGGTGCACCTTTGTATGCAGGCAATAATGTGATTGGTATGATGGGACTGTGTGGTGTTGCAGGAGCATTGACGGCATCTCTTGTTGGACGTTATGTTCGTATATTGGGAGTTAAAAGACTTAATTATATCGGATGTATAATAATTATTGTGGCGTGGGGGATAATGTATTTCTTGCAGAATACCTATACCGGATTTATAGTCGGAATAATGCTCATGGATGTAGGTATGCAGTGCGTACAATTGAGTAACCAGACCTATGTCCTGACTTCTGTTCCCAATGCTTCAAACAGAGTTAATACCATATTTATGACAACCTATTTTGTAGGCGGTGCTTTAGGTACGTTCCTGGCAGGATCATTCTGGCACTACATGCAATGGACCGGCGTTGTTATGGTTGGCATTTCATTGACAATTGTCTCACTTCTTATAACCCGCTTTGCAAAGGTTTTGCAATAGAATAGTTTTGTATTTACTTTGATTTATAAATATACATAGGCTTTCGCTGTTCTAAATGTTATTTTAACGCTGAATAATTTATCTTTTTTATTAAATAAAAAGATATCAGTTGGAAAATGTAAATTAAAATCTTATATTTGTAATCAAAGTATTATTTAAACTAATTTATTATGGAAGCACAGAAGAAGATTTCGGTGATGAATGTTCTCTCAGAGGGAATTTCATTGGGTATGAAGAACTCGGTATCATTGTTGGTGGCAACGGTTTTGTGGATAGTTACTATATGGATACCATATTTAAATGTGGGTACTACCATTGCCATGACTACTATTCCTATTGAATTGAGTAAAGGCAAAGTGATATCTCCGGTATTTATTTTTGACAGTAAGTATCGTAAATTTATGGGAGAGTATTTCACCCTGTTAGGCTTGATGGCTATGGCTATCATTCCAGCTTTCTTCTTCATGGTTATTCCGGCTATTGTAATTTCTATAGGATGGTCTTTGGCAATATACATATTGTTGGATAAGGGAGTGGCTCCCGGCGAGGCTATGGTTCAGAGTAATAAGGCAACATATGGATATAAGTGGACTATTTTTGGTGTGCAATTTGTTTTAGGTCTGATATATGGTATATTATCAGCTATATTTGGCCTTATACCAATATTGGGAGTTTTGCTGATGTTGTGTTTGGTTATTGCATATGTAATTATATCAATGGGATGTACCGCTGTAATCTATCGTAACCTGGTAATTGAAGAATCTCCTGCAGAACCACAGACAGAAGATACTCAGGTTCAGGAATAACAGTTATATATTAGATAATTAAAAAACGATAAGGCAGATGACTGTTTTTCAGTTGTCTGCCTTTATTGTGTTTTTATTAGGCTTTAAAATTTTCCGGTTATCTGTTTTGTTGTCAAATCCGTTGAAAAGAATTACATTTGCATTGTAAAAGATTTTATTCAACATGGGAAAAGGAAAACTGGCTAAATTTGCAGATATGGCGGAATATCCGCATGTGTTCGAATATCCGTATTCGGTGGTTGATGAAGTGAACTTTGAAATGAAGGGCAACTGGAACCGTGATTTCTTCAAAAATGATAATCCTATCGTTTTGGAATTGGGTTGTGGTAGAGGTGAATATACCGTAGGATTGGCAAGACGATATTCAGACAAGAATTTTATCGGGGTTGATATAAAGGGGGCACGTATGTGGACAGGAGCAACAGAGGCTCTTAACGAAGGATTGAAAAATGCGGCTTTCCTGCGTACCAATATAGAAATTATAGACCGTTTCTTCGCACCTGGCGAGGTTAGCGAAATATGGCTTACATTTTCCGATCCGCAGATGAAGAAGGCTACAAAGCGTCTTACATCTACTTATTTCATGGAAAGATACAGGAAATTCCTTGTCCCGGGTGGAATCGTACATCTTAAAACAGACAGTAACTTCATGTTTACATATACCAAATATATGATAGAAGCCAATAACTTGCCTGTAGAGTTTATCACTGACGACCTTTATCATTCGGGTATGGATGATGATATTCTAAGCATTCGTACATATTACGAACAGCAGTGGCTTGACAGAGGTTTGAATATCAAGTATATCAAGTTCAGATTGCCTCAGGAAGGTGAACTGAAGGAACCGGACGTGGAAATAGAACTTGATGATTACAGAAGTTATAACCGCAGCAAAAGAAGTGGTCTGAAGACAAGTAAATAAGATTTTCTATAAATAACTATATAGGCGTTTAAATGGTTTTTAAATACTGTTTAAACGATGTTTAAATAAAAAATATATGACACTATATCCAAAATTAATTCTTGACGCGCTTTCAACAGTGCGTTATCCGGGAAACGGAAAAAATATTGTTGAAGCCGAAATGGTGGCAGACAATCTTCGTATTGACGGAATGAAGGTTAGCTTTTCTATTATTTTTGAAAAGCCTACAGATCCGTTTATGAAATCAGTAGTCAAATCGGCTGAAACAGCTATCCATACATACGTTTCTAAAGAAGTAGAAGTTACAATCACCACTGAAAGTAAGCAGGCGGCACGTCCTGAACCTGGTAAACTCCTTCCACAGGTGAAAAATGTTATTGCAGTGTCATCCGGTAAGGGTGGTGTAGGTAAGTCAACTGTAGCGGCAAACCTAGCTGTAGCTCTATCGAAATTGGGATACAAGGTTGGATTACTTGATGCCGATATATTCGGTCCTTCCGTACCTAAAATGTTTCAGGTGGAAGACGCTCGTCCATATGCAGAAGAAGTTGGCGGACGTGATTTGATTGTACCGGTGGAAAAGTACGGTATCGAACTTTTGTCTATAGGATTTTTCGTCAGTCCTGAGCAGGCCACACTTTGGCGTGGAGCTATGGCAAGTAATGCCTTGAAACAGCTTGTAGGCGATGCCAAGTGGGGGGAACTTGACTATTTCGTTCTTGACACTCCTCCGGGAACAAGCGATATTCATCTTACTCTATTGCAGAACTTGGCCATAACAGGTGCAGTGATAGTAAGTACACCTCAGGAAGTCGCATTGGCCGATGCGCGCAAGGGTATAAACATGTATCAGAATGATAAGGTGAATGTACCTATTCTTGGTCTGGTGGAAAATATGGCCTGGTTTACTCCTGCCGAACTTCCTGAAAACAAGTATTATCTGTTCGGAAAGGAAGGAACAAAGAGACTTGCAGAAGAACTGAATGTTCCTTTGTTGGGACAGATTCCTATCGTACAGAGCATTTGCGAAGGTGGAGACAACGGTACTCCTGTAGCTCTCAATGAGGATTCTATAACAGGCCAGGCATTTATAGAACTTGCCAAGAATGTGGTGGAGCAGACAGAAAAGCGTAATGCGGAAATGGCTCCGACACAGATAGTTCAGACACACAAATAATTATATTGGGCTTATGATGAACGATGAAATTAAAAAGGCATGCGACGTCATGTACAAAGGTGGAGTTATTCTATATCCTACAGATACAGTGTGGGGTATAGGTTGCGACGCCACAAATGAAGAAGCGGTAAAGAAAGTTTTCGAAATTAAACGCAGGGCAGACAGCAAAGCTATGCTGGTGCTTGTAGATAGTCCTGTAAAAGTGGAATCTTATGTAAGCGATGTTCCTAGTGTAGCATGGGATCTTATAGATATGACTACAAAACCGCTTACTATAATTTACGACGGAGCCAGAAATCTGGCACCTAATCTTATTGCAGAAGACGGCAGTGTGGGTATAAGGGTTACATCAGAGGAATTTTCAAAACAGCTGTGTTTCAGATTCAAGAAAGCTATTGTTTCTACATCTGCGAATATAAGCGGTCAGCCTGCACCGGCTGTGTTCAGTGAAATAAGCGAGGAAATAAAGAATGCGGTTGACTACATCGTAGATTACAGAAGAGATGAGACCGGTCCTGCAAAACCTTCAAGTATAATAAAGCTCGGAAAGGGTGGTACTGTAAAAGTTATCAGAGAATAGTTGATATAAATTTGCTGGAGAATGAAGACTAAGGAAAAATTTTCTTTTTTGCAGAGTTTTCTAAAGTGGAGAGAAAAGCATATCACCGATAAGCAGTTCATACTCATACTTAGTTTCCTGGTAGGTATCTTTACTGCTCTGGCTGCTTTTGTCCTGAAATTCCTTGTAGAGTATATAAAGGAATTCCTTACTGAAAACTTTGATACAACAGGTGCCAACTGGCTGTATCTGGTCTATCCGGTAGCCGGAATTTTCATAACCGGACTGTTCATCAGATATATTGTTCGCGATGATATCAGTCATGGTGTGACTAAGATTTTGTATGCCATTTCGCGTCGTCAGAGTAGGATAAAGGGACATAATGTATGGTCGTCCGTATGTGCGTCAGCAATAACCATCGGTTGTGGTGGATCTGTCGGTGCCGAGGCGCCTATAGTCCTTACCGGTTCTGCCATAGGTTCTAATCTTGGAAGCATGTTCCGTATGGATCATAAGACTCTTATGTTGCTTTTAGGTTGCGGTGCCGCAGGCGCTGTGTCAGGAATATTCAAGGCACCTATAGCCGGACTGGTGTTTACGCTTGAAGTTCTTATGTTCGACCTGACAATGGCTTCTTTGTTGCCATTGCTGATTTCAAGTGTCACGGCGGCATGTATGTCTTATCTGCTCACAGGAACAGAGGCTATGTTCCAGTTTACACTTGACTATCCTTTTGCCCTTGAGCGTATTCCATACGCTATAGCGTTGGGAGTGTTCTGCGGCTTGATAGCATGGTATTTCACACGTTCCATGAACTGGATAGAGAATATTTTCAGACGATTCTCAAGTCCTTACTCCAAGTTTGTACTTGGCGGTATAATGCTTAGTGTGCTGATATTCCTTTTCCCGCCTCTGTACGGTGAAGGTTATGACACTATTTCACTTCTTCTTAACGGAACGTCGAGCGCCGAATGGGATACGGTGATGAATAATTCATTGTTCTATGGACACAGTAGTCTTTTAGTGGTATATCTGTTGCTTATCATCCTGTTCAAGGTATTTGCTTCAAGTGCGACCAATGGTGGTGGAGGATGCGGTGGTATATTTGCACCAAGTCTGTTCCTGGGATGTATAGCCGGATTTGTATTTTCGCATTTATGCAATGAATTCAATATAGGAAGTACGTATATACCTGAGAAAAACTTTGCTCTTATGGGTATGGCTGGACTTATGTCCGGGGTTATGCATGCGCCGCTTACCGGTGTATTCCTGATTGCCGAACTTACCGGAGGATACGGATTGTTCCTTCCGCTTATGATAGTTTCGGTTTTTGCATACCTCACCATTAAGGTGTTCGAGCCACACAGTATCTATTCCATGCGTCTGGCAAAGAAAGGTGAACTTATCACACATCACAAGGACAAGGCTGTGCTTACAATGATGAATATAGAGAGCATAATGGAAACAGATTTCCTTACCGTAAAGCCTGAAATGGATTTGGGACAGATGGTGAAGGTTATCTCAAAATCCAGCAGAAACATGTTCCCTGTGATAGATGCCAATGACGAGCTCATAGGAATAGTCAATCTTGACGACATAAGAAATATAATGTTCCGTCAGGAGTTGTATCACAGATATACTGTGGAAAGTTTTATGACTGTTCCGAAGGCAAAACTTGTCACCACGGATTCCATGGAAGAGGTGATGGAGAAATTCGATTCTACAAAGGCCTGGAATCTTCCGGTAGTGGATGAGGATAATAAATATAAAGGATTTGTTTCAAAGTCGAAGATGCTTAACACTTACCGTCAGGTGCTTGTTGACTTCTCGGCAGAATAAACTTATGATTATGGAAAAGAAAGATTTGCGTATAGTATATATGGGTACTCCAGAGTTTGCGGTTGAAAGCTTGCGCAGACTTGTGGTAGGTGGATATAACGTTGTGGCTGTGATTACTATGCCTGACAAACCAATGGGACGTCATGGCAGTGTCCTTCAGCCTAGTCCGGTAAAGCAGTATGCGGTGTCGCAGGGATTGAAGGTGTTGCAGCCTGAGAAGCTTAAAGATGAGGCTTTCGTAGAGGAACTTCGTTCGTTGAAGGCCGATTTGCAGATTGTCGTTGCTTTCAGGATGTTGCCTGAAGTGGTATGGAACATGCCTCCTATGGGGACATTCAATCTGCATGCGTCATTGCTTCCTCAGTACAGAGGAGCTGCTCCTATAAACTGGGCTGTGATAAACGGTGATACAGAAACCGGTATAACAACATTCTTCCTGAAACATGAGATAGACACCGGCGAGATTATAGACCAGGTAAGAGTACCTATCGCCGATACAGACAATGTGGAAGTAGTCTATGACAAGCTGATGATGCTTGGAGGTGACTTGGTTCTGAAAACTGTTGATGCAATACTTGAAGGAAACGTGAAGACCACTCCTCAGGAAGAACTGGTAAAAGTTGAGGAATTGCGTCCGGCTCCTAAGATTTTCAAGGAAACATGCCGTATAGACTGGAATGCCGGAGTAAAGAAAGTGTATGACTTCGTTAGAGGATTGTCGCCATATCCTGCAGCATGGACGGAACTTCATCAGGGCGATTCAGCTCCGGTCATGCTGAAGATATTTGAGACAGAAAAGATTTTCTGCAATCATGAATATAAACCAGGAAGCATAGTAACAGACAATAAAACTTATCTGCATGTCGCTTCTACAGATGGATATGTCAATGTGTTGTCATTGCAGTTGGCCGGCAAAAAGCGAATGCCTGTAGCCGATTTCCTGCGTGGATTTCATGCTTCTGACAGCACTGTCCTGATTTGATTCCTGTTTCTTTACTGTAATTTCCGATTTAGTGTTGTCTGAACTCATGTAAGATATTCTGAATCCTTTAAAATCAGTGTCATTGTATTCAGGAATACTTGATAATGTGTATGAAACAACTCCCCAGTAGAGTTTGTTTCCATAGTCGGAGTTTTTGTTATGTCTTAACTCCACATATACCAATCCTTCATCGTCTATCTTTGTTTCTTCTGTAAGAAGCAGACTGATACGGTGAGGGATTGTTTCGTTATTGCCATTGATATTAAACTCAATATTCAAGTGCTCTTTGCTTATATAGGCACTTGTAATGTTTATTATATCTTCTCCGAAGTTTTCTATAGGCTCGCTATCCTGATTTCTTGTGTCGTTTGCCTTTTTGGTCAGGACCTTATAAAAATCGTATATAGTAACTTCTTTTCCTGAATCTTCTTTATTCTTTTCTTCAGCGTTAGGAAAGCTTAAACTGACAAGAACCCTTTGTCCTATGCTGTCAGCATCATACATCTTTATAATATCAGGGTTTTGCGGTAAGAGTTTTCCATAAGAGTCGGATTCTATTGACGGGGTCTCTATATCTGTGATAGTTCCCATTGTGGAATGCAGTTCCGGGTATTTCTCGTTGTCAAGGCATGATGACATATAAATACCAAAAGCGCAAAGTCCGATAATACTGATTATTTTATGTTTAAGTTTCATATTATGTGTGATTTACGATTCTTTGTCTTGAAAATGTGTCATAGTGTTGATTACTGCATATATTCATGTTAAAAAAAAAGAATAAAAAAAATTGTGTTACATAAAGCAGTAATTTTGCTATCACTACATTATATAATTAGAACAAAAAATCAAATATGACCGAAGAAGAATTAGCTTTAAAATGTGTGGATGCGGACCCGTATGCCAGAAAACGGCTTTATGAGGTTTATGGTGGTCAGCTATTGGCTATATGTCTTCGGTATATTGGCGACCGTGATACAGCCCAGGACGTTTTTCATGATGGCATGATTAGGATATATCAGTCTATAGGCCAGTTTAAATTCTTAGGCGACGGTTCGTTAAAGGCTTGGCTTTCCAGGGTGATGGTGAATGAGGCGCTTGGCTATCTGAGAAAAAAAAATGTTCAGATGCAACAGGAAACCTTGGTGGAGCAATTGCCCGATACGCAGCTTGACGATGACGGTGATGTGAACAATATTCCGAACAAGGAATTAATGAGGATGATAAAGGAATTGCCGGACGGCTATAGAACGGTTTTCAATCTGTTCGTATTCGAAGAGAAAAGCCACAAGGAGATAGCTGCCATGCTTGGTATATCAGAACATACTTCGTCGTCGCAGTTTTATAGAGCAAAGACATTGTTAATGAAAAAAATTAATGAATACAGGAAGAGCTTATGAATGAAATGAAAGACAAATGGATAAATGATATTCGTAGCCGGATGGACAACTATTCGGAGCCTCTCCCTGTTGGCTTATGGGAGAAGATAGAATCTGAAATATCGACTCCGGCTCCAAAGGTTATACCGATGTGGAGAAAATGGACGTCTGTTGCCGCGGCTGCCGCTTTGGTATTGGCGATATCAAGTGTCTCGGTATGGTATTGGAGTACCGATTCCGAATTGAAAGAGGTAAATTCGGCGTTGACGGATAATAATGAAATACGTCAGGAATATAAATCCGATAATGTCATCCAGGAGGTTCAGACTGTGGAGAGTAGTGACAAACAGCTACAAGCTGAGGCTGTAAATTATTCATCGAAAACCATTGTAAACTTGGCTTCAGGTAATAATGCCGATAGTCTGAACGTTGCCCGCATTGCTCTATCTGAAAATATACAGACTGTTGACACTGAAAGCACGGATTCTGAACTTAAAAAAGAAGTAGATGCAGAGGATGAAGCTTCGATAAAGGAGAACAGAATGAAAAGAATGAGGGAAGACCGTGAAACAGTGAGACGCAATGCTTCTTATCTGGCTATGTCGGATAGCAAACGCAGTAAAGGTAGCGGCGTTCAGCTTGGCGTGATGACAGGCAATATACCTTATTCTTCAAGTAACAGCTTCAGTGGTATGTCGCGTCTGGCTATACCTACAAAGTCTGTATCGCAGGTAAACGATGTTGTGGTAGGTGAGGTTTCTGATGCAACGGCTTCATACAGTCAGATGTTGTTCAATAACATGGGAAGACAGACATATACGGATATAAAACATCATATGCCGGTCACTGTAGGAGCATCAGTCAAATGGAATCTGAATGAGCATTGGGCGTTGGAGTCCGGACTTAATTATACTTACCTTTATTCTGAATTGCGCTCCGGGGCAAAATCATATATCGAGGACAAGCAAAAGCTTCATTATGTGGGTATCCCTTTGAAGGTGCAGCGCTCTGTATGGAGTAACAGCATTTTTTCTTTTTATGCTTCGGCAGGCGGTATGATGGAGAAGTGTGTTTCAGGTTCGGTAGAGACAGTTTGCGTGGATGATAATAACAGGAAAAGTTTCGGAAATGAGAAGCTGGATGTGAAACCGTTGCAATTCTCTGTTCTCGCATCGGTAGGTTTGCAGGCAAACTTCAATAAATTGTTGAGCCTGTATCTTGAACCGGGTATGATATATTATTTTGACGATAATACGGACATTATAACTATCCGCAAGGACAAGCCTTTCAACTTTAATCTTCAGTTGGGACTAAGGTTTAATCTGAACAAATAATAACTCTATATATCTTATTTGAACAACAAGTGAAAAGTAGTGAACAAGTACTGGAGACACAGCCTTCATGTCTTGTTCACTTATTTTTTGTGGTCTTGTGATGTCGCTAAACAATATTAGCCATGCATTGTGCTTTTTATTTCGGAAAAGAATTCATATCTTTGTTCTTATACTAATATATAATAGTTCTGAAATGAATAAAGTTTTGATTTCTCCATCTTTGCTGTCGGCCGATTTCGGTTGTCTGAAAGATGATTTGGACAAGATAAACCGCAGTGAGGCGGACTGGTTGCATATTGATATAATGGACGGAGTATTCGTTCCAAATATATCATTCGGCTTCCCTGTCCTGGAATACGTGTCTAGACTTTGCAACAAACCTCTTGACGTTCATCTTATGATTGTACAGCCCGAAAAGTTCATAAAAGAAGTAAAGGCCTTGGGTTCAATGATGATGAATGTACATTATGAAACTTGTCCGCACCTTCATCGTGTGATACAGATGATAAAAGACAATGGCATGAAAGCCGGTGTCACACTTAATCCTGCTACTCCGGTGTCTGCACTGAGAGATATTATTGCCGATCTTGACATGGTTCTTCTTATGAGTGTAAATCCGGGTTTCGGAGGACAGAAATTTATTCCAAACACTTTGAATAAAGTCCGTCAGTTAAGAGAATTGATAAAAGAAACAGACTCAAAAGCACTGATAGAGGTGGATGGCGGTGTAAATCTGGAGACAGGTAAACAGCTGGTCGATGCCGGTGCTGATGTGCTTGTGGCAGGAAATGCCATTTTCAAGGCTCCGGACATGATAGACATGATTCATAAAATGAAAAACCTATAATTGCTCAGATTGGAGAGAAATTCCTATTTGGTTAACTATCCCTTATTCCGGTTGGCAGTTTTTATGGCAGCCGGAATTTTTTTCTTCGACAGGTTTCTGCCGGATGTGTCTTTACGTTTTTTACTTTTCGTACTTTTGGCAGTCTTTTTGCCATTGTTCTTTTACGCGGTGATTAAATTCAGGACTATTCGTCTGAATTATTCTTTCGGAGTTATAGTTTCCGCATGCTTTTTTCTTATAGGTGGAATACTTATTGTTCAGAAAAGGAGAAATATAGAATATAAGTGGAGCGACAAGGAACAGTGTTATTATGGCGTGGTAGAGACCACTCCTGAAGTTCGTGGCAAAACCTTATGTTCGGAAGTAAGGGTTAACCTTGCAATTCCTTCAACTGCCGACAGTATATACGGAAAGTCAATTAACCGGAATATTCTTTTATATTATATTCCGGATTCAGCGTCATATATTCCCCAGTGCGGTGACGGTATTGTTTTTTATTCAGCCATATCCAAACCGCTTTCCGATATCGAATTTATGGGATTTGATTATGCAAGGTATCTTTTCACCAAAGGAATATCCGGAACAGCATTGGCTTTTTCCGGCAATTGGAAAGCCGTCAGAGTAGAACATCCGCAATCAATAAGGCACATAGCGTTGAGATGTAGGGATATCATCGCCGGGAAGTTTGAAAGTTGGGACATGGGCGATAATGAACTGGCTGTAGTTTCAGCTTTGACAATTGGCGACAAGGGTGAACTTACTCCGGAATTAAAAGCGGTGTATAGTGCGGCTGGAACGAGTCATGTACTGGCATTGTCAGGATTACACGTCGGAATATTGTCGGGTATTCTTTATCTTTTATTGTGGCCTCTCAAAAAATTGAGAGGAGGAAGAGTTGTTCAGTCACTTGCTGTGGCGACGGTTCTATGGATATTTGCATTTATCACCGGTCTTAGTCCCTCAGTAGTAAGGGCAGTTACTATGTGTACGCTTTATCTGGTGGCATCGGTTCTGGTGGAAAACGGTTTTTGCGGATTCTTTTCGTTGTCGTTGACAGCATTCGTAATGCTGGTATATAACCCAATGTATCTTTTCGATATAAGTTTTCAGCTGTCGTTTGTAGCAGTGCTTTCCATTATTCTTTTCTATCCGCTCATTTTCGGATGGATAAAGAGTTCAAACAGGTTGATACGCTATTTATGGGGCGCAATGTCTGTTTCTATGGCTGCACAGTTGGGGACATTGCCTCTTATATTATATTATTTCGGTACTTTCCCTACATATTTCCTAATAGCCAATATTGTGGTGGGGCCATTGGCGGTTTGTATCCTTTCGCTTACTATGGCTTCTTTATTATTCTCGTATATACCTATGGTAGGGAATGTTTGTGTCTGGCTGTTGGATGGAGTGACCGGGATACTGAACGCTTCGATGCAGTTTGTTCATGGAATGCAAGGCTCACAGATTACTTCCGTCAGTTTCAATGAACTTCAGGTCCTTCTGTTTTCAGTTCTTTTGTTGATACTATATGTCTTTCTGAAGAAGCGTCGTCCTGGAGATTTATTGAAGATGCTTTCCATTCTTTGCATTATTGCCATTATTGAAGTCTATAAGATACGGACGGATGATGCTCCGTCATTGTTTTTTGCACGTTCCGGCCTATATATAAGAAATGGTAAAAATCTTGATACCGTTACGTCCGGAAACGGGCTTCATGAGATAAATGGAATTAGAGTAGGTGTGATGGATTCCGGTCGCTGGAAAAACATACGGCTTGCCGGTACATCGCAACTTGCTGCACTTGATTATGTATATATATGTAAGGGATTTGAGGGAAACATTACAGGGTTGTCCGGTCTGTTTAAGATAAAAAATGTGATAATAGATAGTTCGATAAGTGAAAGATACAGGAGGTTTTTGAAACAGGAATGCGAGAGGCTTAATATAAGATGTATTGAAAAATCCGCTCAAGCTTCCTTTAGAATACTTCTGTAAATAGAAAAAAAAGAGTACATTTGCCAACAATTTAACACAAACAATAAATATGCTTTCAAAGATAATCTTACAAGCGAACATTGACAAGGTAGAAACCTATTTCGAAAAGGCTGACAAAATAGTTATAGTAACACATGTTTCGCCTGATGGCGATGCTCTGGGCTCATCGTTGGGGCTTTACCATTTCTTGCTCGGAATGGAAAAGAATGTGCATGTGATAGTTCCGAATGCTTTCCCTGAGTTCCTTCAATGGATGCCGGGAGCAAAGGATATAATCAGATATGACAAGTATGCCGAGTTTGCCGACAAGCTGATAGCCGAGGCTGACGTGATATGCTGTCTGGACTTCAATGCTTTGTCGAGAATAGATGCAGTGGCAAAACCTGTGGCGGAATCGCAGGCGCGTAAGGTTATGATAGACCATCATCTAAATCCGGAACCATTCTGTAAGATTACAATTTCTCATCCTAAAATATCTTCAACATCAGAATTGATATTCCGTCTGATATGCCGTCTGGGATGTTTTGACGATATAACATACGAAGCTGCACAGTGTATTTATACCGGAATGATGACAGATACAGGAGGGTTTACATATAACTCTAACGACCGTGAGATATATTTCATCATCAGCGAGCTCCTTTCTAAAGGAATTGACAAGGATGATATCTATCGCAAGGTATTCAATACATATTCCGAAGGCCGTCTCCGTCTGATGGGTTATGTACTTTACGATAAGATGGAAGTATTCCATCAGTTCCGTTCGGCTCTGATATGGCTTACTAAAGACGAGCAGAAGAAATTCCAGTATGTAAAGGGTGACACAGAGGGATTTGTAAATATACCTCTTCAGATGAAAGGTATATGTTTCTCTGTCTTCTTGCGTGAAGATACAGAAAAGAATATGATAAAAGTGTCATTGCGTTCGGTTGGTAATTTCCCTTGCAACAAGGTCGCAGAGGAATTCTTCAATGGAGGAGGGCATCTTAATGCTTCAGGTGGTGAATTTTACGGAACAATGGACGAAGCTATAGGATTGTTCAAGCAGGCACTTGTGAAATATGAAGATCTGCTGCTTAAGAATTGATTCCTAGCATATTTTTCTACAAAATTAACTATTACATCGACTAATTTAGTATGAGGATATAAATAGTTTTATTAATTTTGTCCTGTAAATTTTTAAAATAATGAAGAAACTATTCTATTTATCGGTATTGGTATATGTATTGTCTTTCGGACTTCAGAGCTGTAACAATGGAAAGACATATGCAGAACAGAAAGAAGAAGAGGCTGATGCCATCAACAAATTTATTTTGGAGAACGATATAAAGGTTATCTCTGAAAAAGAATTCATAGAGAATGATACGGTGACTAAGGAGAATGAGTACGTTTTGTTCGACAAAAGTGGTGTGTATATGAATATTCAATATCGTGGTGACGGGGAAATTCTCAAAGAAGGAAGATATACAATATCATCTCGATTTATGGAAGTCTGTATTATGGATGTTGCTGATTTTAGTATCAGTGCCGGTGATACATTGTTGTATAATACAAAGTCTCCGTATTCTGAAAATTTCCTTGTAACTGTGGGATCATCAGGTTCTTATTCAGCATCTTTTACCGATGTTGCGCAAAGTGAAATGTATCTTCGTTATGAAACGTCTGCTGTTCCGTCAGGTTGGCTTGTTCCTCTTGCTTACTTGAAGCTGAGATCATACATAT
This sequence comes from Bacteroides sp. ET336, assembly GCF_024733815.1. NCBI lineage: Bacteria > Pseudomonadati > Bacteroidota > Bacteroidia > Bacteroidales > Bacteroidaceae > Bacteroides > Bacteroides sp. ET336. The sequence continues at coordinate 58,215 of NZ_JANRHK010000014.1, read as the reverse complement.
CAGCTCCACCTTCAGAAAAAATCGCACGTGTAAAATTAATTGTCCCGCATAGTGAAGGTACGTATTATGCACAAAGATATGTCTATCCATGTTATTATGAAATAACTTATGACCTAAATTAATATAATCTATGACATTAATCAAATCAATTTCCGGAATCCGTGGCACTATAGGTGGCCAGGCCGGTGAAGGACTTAATCCGTTGGATATTGTGAAGTTTACTTCAGCATATGCTACGCTGATTCGTAAGACAACAACTGTGAAAAGCAATAAAATCGTTGTTGGACGCGACGCACGTATTTCCGGCGAAATGGTGAAGAATGTAGTTTGCGGTACTCTTATGGGTATGGGATTCGATGTTGTAAACATCGGTCTTGCTTCTACTCCTACAACAGAACTTGCCGTTACTATGGAAGGTGCTTGCGGTGGTATCATCCTTACTGCAAGTCATAATCCAAGACAGTGGAACGCTCTGAAACTTCTGAACGAACACGGAGAATTCCTTAATGCTGCCGAAGGTAATGAAGTGTTGCGTATTGCAGCTGCCGAAGAATTTACATTTGCCGACATAGACAACCTTGGTAAATATACAGAAAACAATACATACAACCAGCGCCATATTGACAGCGTATTGGCTTTGAAACTTGTTGACGTTGAGGCTATCCGTAAGGCTAACTTCCGTGTGGCTATTGACTGTGTTAACTCTGTGGGTGGTATCATCCTTCCTCAGTTGCTCGAACAGTTGGGCGTTCAGCATGTAGAAAAACTATACTGCGAGCCAACAGGTGATTTCCAGCACAACCCAGAACCTCTTGAAAAGAACTTGAGCGACATCATGGGACTTATGAAGAAGGGTGGAAATGATGTAGCTTTCGTTGTTGACCCTGACGTTGACCGTTTGGCTATCATCAGCGAAGACGGTTCAATGTATGGCGAAGAATATACATTGGTGACTGTTGCCGACTATGTATTGAAGCACACTCCAGGAAATACTGTTTCAAACCTCAGCTCAACTCGTGCTTTGCGCGATGTTACTCGCAAATATGGTATGGAATACAATGCCTCTGCAGTAGGTGAAGTGAACGTAGTAACAAAGATGAAGGCTACAAATGCCGTAATCGGTGGTGAAGGTAACGGTGGAGTTATCTATCCTGAATCACACTACGGACGCGACGCTCTTGTAGGTATAGCATTGTTCTTGAGCCACCTTGCTCACGAAGGCAAGAAGGTGACAGAACTCCGCGCCACATATCCTGAATACTTCATAGCAAAGAACCGTATCGATCTCACTCCTGAAACAGATGTTGATGCTATCCTGCTGAAAGTTAAGGAAATGTACAAGAATGAGGAAATCAACGACATCGACGGTGTCAAGATTGACTTTGCAGATAAATGGGTACACTTGCGCAAGAGTAATACAGAACCTATCATCCGTGTTTATTCTGAAGCTTCTACTATGGAGGCTGCCGATGAACTTGGCAAGCAGATTATGGATATAGTATATAGCCTGGCTAAGTAATAATTGTTACTGTTCATATATATGAAAATGCTCCCTTGATGGATAAATCGGGGGAGCATTTTTTTATTCCACCCAAAGCATGTCACTCATTATTCCGTCTGATATGAAAATCCCGCTTTGAGTCAGTTTCAGAGTATTGTCCTTTATTTCAAGTGTTCCCTGACTGATGTGAGGGCGAGCCATCTTCAGGCAATAGTCGTAAAGAGCGTTCCCGTATTCGGCTTTAAGCTTATCCAGTGGCATTCCCCATGCGGTACGGATTGATGTGATTACGAAATCGTTGTAGCGGGTATATAAGTTCAGTTCTTCTATTTCTGATATATCTGAACCTTTGTTTATGCCTTCTATATACTTATCCAGTGATGAAATGTTCCATTGCCGTGAGTATCCGTCGTATGAATGGGCTGACGGGCCGCATCCAAGGTATTTTATCCCTGTCCAGTAACTTGAATTATGTCGTGAGTGCATTCCGGGACGGCAGAAATTTGAAATCTCATAATGCACATATCCGTTTTCTTTCAGACGTGTGATGAGTGTTTCAAACAGTGAATTGCTCAAATCCTCGTCGGCTTCCCTCACTTTGTTTTCTTCTCTCAGTTTGTATAGCGCGGTTCCTTCCTCGTATATCAGATGATATGCCGAAATATGTTCCGGTTTCAGCGAGATGGCTGTGTCAAGATCTTTGTTCCACGTATCCATACTTTCGCCTGGAAGTCCGTACATAAGGTCGATGCTTATATTGCGGAATCCTGCATTCCTGCATCTGCCAAAAGTCTCTATGGCCTGCTGTGCGTTGTGGCGTCTTTTCAGAAGAGACAGGATATCATCGTTGAATGTCTGTATTCCCATGCTCAGACGGTTGAAAGGAAGGGTAGAGAGCATTCCCACATATTCGTCTGTCAGGTCGTCAGGATTTGCTTCTATTGTGATTTCGGCATTCTGGTTTACGCTGTAATTGTCATATATGGTTCTGAATATATTTGTGAAATCATCCTTTTCCAGTTGCGATGGCGTTCCGCCGCCAAGGTAAATAGTGTCTATGGTTTCACCGCCCAGATAGTCTTTTCTTCCGGCTATTTCCTTGCACAGAGCCTTGATATATTCGTTTTTCTTTTCGGAAGCCGTAGTAGAGAAGAAGTCGCAGTATATGCATCTTCTTTTGCAGAACGGTATGTGTATGTAAATTCCTGCCATTTATATCCTGTTATTGTTAAGAATTTATGCAAAGGTACGAAATTTCTGAATTATAGTATTGCCTGTATGAAAAGAGTATTCTGTGCATTTTTTCTTGTAAATAATAGGATAAAATCTATAAATACAAGTTTGGTTTTTATAAACCACAGTGTGGTTTGTACAAATATCAGTGTGATTTATATAAATATCAGTTATATTTATAGAATATATTTCGAAGGAAATATTTTTTCTTGGACATTACTTTGATTTTAATAATAACAGTATTCTTTTTTATTACATCCTGAAAATATACTCTAATCGTATGATTTAAAGGAATATATTACGTTATGTGTCAGAAAACATAGTTTAGTAACACGAATGTAACAGTTGGATTTCTGAACATAAATTTCTATTTTGCGCCAACTTAAAAATGAGATATGAAAAGCATATCCTTTATTCTATTAATTTTTTAATCTAGAATACCATGAAAGTATATCAGACTAACGAAATCAAAAACATTGCACTTCTTGGCAATGATGGCTCAGGTAAAACCACCCTCACTGAAGCATTGCTCTTTGAGAGTGGTATTATAAAACGTCGCGGCAGAATTACTGCCAAGAACACTGTCAGCGACTATTTCCCGGTAGAGCAGGAGTATGGTTACTCTGTATTCTCTACCGTTTATCATGTAGAGTGGAATGGTAAAAAACTTAATATCATAGACTGTCCGGGTAGTGATGACTTCGTGGGAGCTGCTATAACCGCACTTAATGTAACAGATACAGCCGTATTGCTTCTTAACGGTCAGTACGGACCTGAAGTAGGTACTCAGAATCACTTCCGTTACACTGAGAAGTTGGGTAAACCGGTTATCTTCCTTGTTAACCAGCTTGACTCACCTAACTGCGATTTCGATAAAGTGCTTGAACAGTTGACTGAAAATTATGGTTCTAAAGTTGTTCCGGTTCAGTATCCTCTCAGTACGGGTCCGGACTTCAATTCGTTGATTGATGTACTTTTAATGAAAAAATATTCGTGGGGACCAGAAGGTGGTGCTCCTACTATCGAACCTGTTCCGGCTGAAGAAATGGAAAAGGCTATGGAATGGCACAAGAGACTTGTTGAGGCTGCTGCCGAACACGATGAGACTCTTATGGAAAAATTCTTTGAATCAGAATCGCTTACAGAAGACGAAATGCGTGAGGGTATCCGCAAGGGATTGGCTGCAAGGGGTATGTTCCCTGTGTTTTGCGTATGTGCAGGAAAAGATATGGGTGTACGCCGTCTGATGGAATTCCTCGGTAACGTGGTACCTTTCGTTGACGAAATGCCTGTGGTTCACAATACACGTGGTGTTCCTGTTCCTCCTGTGGCTGATGCTCCAACTTCACTTTATTTCTTCAAGACTGCTGTTGAACCTCATATCGGTGATGTGCAGTATTTCAAGGTGATGAGTGGTGTTGTTCACGAAGGTGACGACCTGAATAATGCTGACCGTGGATCGAAGGAACGTATGGCACAGCTTTATGTGTGCGCAGGTGCAAACCGTGAAAAGGTGGAAGAATTGAGAGCCGGTGATATAGGCTGTACTGTGAAGCTGAAAGACGTTAAGACTGGCAATACACTGAACAGCAAGGATTGTGAAAACAGATTCAATTTCATCAAGTATCCAAATCCTAAATATACTAGAGCCATCAAGCCGGAAAATGAGGCAGATACTGAAAAGATGATGGCTATCCTGAACCGTATGCGAGAGGAAGATCCTACATGGGTTGTTGAGCAGTCAAAGGAATTGAAACAGATTCTTGTTCATGGTCAGGGTGAGTTCCATTTGCGTACACTGAAATGGCGTCTTGAAAATAATGAGAAACTTGCAGTGCAGTTCATGGAACCTAAGATTCCTTACAGAGAAACTATTACTAAGGCTGCACGTGCTGACTACAGACATAAGAAACAGTCGGGTGGTGCCGGACAGTTTGGTGAAGTTCATCTTATCGTGGAACCATATTACGAAGGTATGCCTACTCCTGAAGTCTATAAATTCAATGGTCAGGAATTCAAGATCAATGTGAAGAGTACTGAAACTGTTGATTTGGAATGGGGCGGTAAGCTGGTATTCATCAACAGTGTTGTAGGTGGAGCTATAGATACAAGATTTATGCCTGCTATCCTTAAAGGTATCATGAGCCGTATGGAACAGGGACCTCTGACAGGTTCGTATGCACGCGACGTACGTGTTATCGTATATGACGGAAAGATGCATCCGGTTGACTCAAATGAAATTTCGTTCATGCTTGCCGGACGTAATGCCTTCAGCGAAGCATTCAAGAACGCTGGTCCTAAGATTCTTGAACCTATATATGATGTGGAAGTTTTCGTTCCGAGCGACAAGCTTGGTGATGTAATGAGTGATATGCAGGGACGCCGCGGTATGATTATGGGTATGAGCAGTGAAAAGGGATACGAAAAGCTTGCAGCAAAAGTTCCTTTGAAGGAAATGTCTAACTATTCTACTGCTTTAAGCTCATTGACAGGTGGACGTGCTTCATTCATTATGAAGTTTGCAAGTTACGAACTTGTTCCAACTGATGTCCAGAATAAGCTTATGAAGGAATTTGAAGAGCAGGAAAAGAACGAAGATTGATAGTTAATTAATATTTTAATACATAAAAAAGCCGTATTTCTTAAAAATACGGCTTTTTTTTATTCACTTTTCATGAACTTTTCGCCACTTTTAGTTGTTATATATTTAAAGTTATATTAATTTTGTAAAGTAAGTGCGGAGAGAATGACTTTTACTTGTGATTTTATTAATTAAGAATAGGTGATATTGTTAAATACGAAAAAATCCCGTGTAAAACATGTTAATTGATGATGATTATATTAATTAGCTTGTTAAATTTGTCACCATGAAAAAGTCAACAATATGGATATTAGGAGTCATTATGGCTCTGTCTTTTCTTAGTTTGCTATATTTGCAGGTAAGTTACATAGAAGAGATGGTTAAGATGCGTCGTGGACAATTCGAAGAGAATGTAAACCGCAGTCTTGTTCAGTCCGTGCGTAATCTTGAACTGGTGGAAACCAAGAAGTATCTTGAGGCAGATGTCGCTGCTACTGAAAGGGCGGCTCGTCTGGCTGAGCAGTTTAATCTGAATAAGGGAAAAGGAAGCGATGACATACTCCAGCAGCATCATCAATATACTATAACATCGCCTGATGGAAGTATGTATTCCACTTTCGAATTCAAGACTATTACCAACAGACCGTCAAGTGTCCCTAAAGTGATAATTTCTACAGGAAAGAATATCCCGCAGACATCAAGGACATTGCAGGAGATAATAAAGGAAAGGTATGTATATCAGAGGGCATTGCTTGATGAAGTGATATACAATATTCTATATACGGCAAGCGACAAGCCTCTGAAGGAGAGGATAAATTTCAAGCAGTTGGATCATTTCATCAAATCTGAGTTGCTTAACAACGGATTGGATTTGCCATATCATTTCACTGTTACAGACAGAGACGGAAAGGAGATATACCGTTGTTCGGACTATGCATATGATGGAGAGAAGATTTATTCTAGACTGTTGTTTGAAAATGACCCTCCGGCAAAAATGGGATATGTGAATATATTCTTCCCTACGATGGATGATTATATTTTCAGTTCCGTGAAGTTTATGATTCCTTCCATAATCTTTACCATTGTACTTCTGATAACATTTATTTTTACTATATATATAATATTCCGTCAGAAGAAGCTTACAGAGATAAAGAATGATTTCATAAACAACATGACTCATGAATTCAAGACACCTATCTCTACCATATCACTGGCAGCCCAGATGCTTAATGATCCGGCTGTAGGAAAATCGCCTGTGATGTTCAAGCATATATCAGGGGTGATAAATGATGAAACGAAACGTCTTCGTTTCCAGGTGGAAAAAGTATTGCAGATGTCAATGTTCGAACGCCAGAAAGCCACTCTGAAGAAAAAGAAGATTGATGCCAATGAACTGGTGAACGGAGTGATAAATACTTTCAGGCTGAAGGTGGAAAGTTGTCATGGAACATTGGATGCAGAGCTTGAAGCTACAGACCCGTTTATCTTCGTTGATGAAATGCATTTCACAAATGTGATATTCAATCTGCTTGATAATGCAGTCAAGTATAAACGTGCGGATGTGGATATAAGTCTGAAAGTCAGAACCTGGAATGAGGCTAACAAGCTTCATATATCAGTAGAAGACAACGGAATAGGTATAAAGAAAGAAAATTTGAAAAAGATATTTGATAAGTTCTACCGAGTCCATACCGGAAATTTGCACGATGTGAAAGGCTTCGGTCTTGGATTGGCCTATGTTAAGAAGATAATTACAGATCACAACGGAAGCATTCGTGCTGAAAGTGAACTGAATGTCGGAACTAAATTTATAATTGTATTACCTTTATTTAAAGAAGAATAATATGGACGAAAGAATGCGTATTTTATTGTGCGAAGATGACGAGAATCTTGGCATGCTTTTGAGAGAATATTTACAGGCTAAAGGTTATGAAGCTGACCTGTTCCTGAATGGTGACGAAGGAGTGAAAGGATATCAGAAAGGAAAATATGATATGATTGTAACAGACGTTATGATGCCTGTTAAAGACGGTTTCTCTATGATTCAGGAAATCAAACAGATCAATTCGGAAGTGCCTGTGATTTTCCTTACTGCAAAAACTATGAAGGAAGACATCCTTGAAGGTTTCAAGATTGGTGCAGACGATTATATCAGCAAGCCGTTTAGTATGGAAGAACTTACACTTCGTATTGAGGCAATCTTGCGTCGTGTCAGAGGTAAGAAGGTTAAGGAAAATACTATGTATAATATTGGTAACTTTACTTTCGATACTCAGAAACAGTTGCTTACTATTGGTGATAAGCAGACTAAACTTACTACTAAGGAGTCTGAACTTCTGTCATTGCTTTGTTCTCATGCAAACGAAATCCTTCAGAGAGATTATGCACTGAAGAACATCTGGATTGACGATAATTATTTCAATGCACGAAGCATGGATGTTTATATCACTAAGTTGCGTAAACACCTTAAAGCGGATCCGTCTATCGAAATTATCAATATCCACGGTAAGGGATATAAATTGATTACTCCTGACGAAGAACAGCAGGAAGCTTAATGATAAATGACAAAATAAAAAGAGGTTACCCGAAAGGATAACCTCTTTTTATTTTGTCTGATTTCGTAAATTAATCAGTAATGCGTTTGTTGATCAGGATATAGCTGATAAGTCCAACGATGATAAGAACAAATGATGTTCCCAAAATAGTGTTGTTGTTCACATTTTCAGTTGCAAAACATGCAATCAGGATAACAGCTCCGATAATAATCAATATTACTCCCAGATTCTTTAATAAGCTTTTCATGTGTGTCTTCTATTTTTATGGTTTATTCGTTTATTGGTTACAAATTAAAGCATAATTCTTTATACGTGAAAATTATTTTACGAAAAAAAATGAAATTCGTATAATATCATGCGTCTCTATATTGTTAATCTTTCGTGTTTGTGAATATTTTGCGAAGTACCTCCTGGCTTACGCTTAACTCTTCAAGAGTCAACCCTTTCAATGCTTCTTTAAGTGTGAGGTTGGCAACAAGCCTGGCCTTGTCCTCAAGCTGTTTTCCATCCTTTGTCAGATGTATCAGATTGGTTCTTCTGTCTTTCTTGTCCGATATGCGTACAACCAGGTGTTGTTTCTCCATATTGTCTATTAGTCGGGTCATGCTTGGTTTGTCTTTAAACGTAGCATTGCAGAGTTCCTGTTGCGTCACTCCGTCTTTTTCCCACAGGAAAATCAGTACCGTCCATTGTTCCGGAGTGATATCCAATCCGTTCATCCTGAAATTCCTAATGAGCTTTCTGTTTATTGCTGCTGATACTTTACCATTAAGAATGGCAAATATTAATTGTATGTCGAAATTAAATTGTTCTATCATATAATTATTGTTTATACAACTATGCAAATATACAACTTATTGTCGTAATACGTATTCTTATTACCCATAATAATCACTTATTCGTATATATTAGTAAATAATTATAGAATAAAAACGCTATAAATGTTTGTATATTAGATAAAAAGTTGTACCTTTGCGCCGCGATTGAAATTTTTATTAATAATTTAATTAACGAATAAGTATGAATCAATACGAAACCGTTTTCATTTTAACTCCCGTTTTATCTGACGCTCAGATGAAGGAAGCGGTAGAGAAGTTCAAGGCAATCCTTACTCAGGAAGGTGCTGAGATCATCAATGAAGAAAACTGGGGATTGAAGAAATTGGCTTATCCAATTCAGAAGAAATCTACAGGTTTCTATCAGTTGATTGAGTTTAAAGCTGAACCAGCTGTAATCGAAAAACTTGAGGTTAACTACCGTCGTGATGAAAGAGTTATCCGTTTCTTGACTTTCAAGATGGACAAGTATGCTGCAGAATACGCTGCAAAGAGAAGAAATGTTAAATCAACTAAAAAGGAGGAAAATTAATCATGGCACAGCAACAATCAGAAATCAGATATTTAACTCCGCCATCAGTAGATGTTAAGAAGAAAAAATACTGCCGTTTCAAAAAGAGTGGTATTAAGTATATCGATTACAAAGATCCTGAATTCTTGAAGAAATTCTTGAATGAACAGGGTAAGATCCTTCCTCGTCGCATTACAGGTACTTCATTGAAGTATCAGCGTCGTATTGCACAGGCTGTGAAGAGAGCTCGTCATTTGGCTTTATTGCCTTACGTAACTGATATGATGAAATAAAAAAAGGAGGAATAAGTATGGAAATTATATTGAAAGAAGACGTATTAAACTTGGGTTACAAGAACGATATTGTAACTGTAAAGTCTGGTTATGGTCGTAACTATCTTATTCCGACTGGCAAAGCAGTTATCGCTTCACCAGCAGCAAAGAAAATGTTGGCAGAAGAGTTGAAACAGCGTGCTCACAAATTGGAAAAGATTAAGAAAGATGCTGAAGCTGTAGCTGAATCATTGAAGGGTGTTTCTTTGACTATCGCTACTAAAGTTAGTGCAACAGGTGCAATCTACGGTTCAGTAGGTAACATTCAGATTGCAGAAGAACTTGCTAAATTGGGTCACAACATCGATCGTAAGATTATCGTTGTTAAAGATACAGTTAAGGAAGTTGGTCACTACAAGGCAGTTGTTAAACTTCACAAGGAAGTTTCTGTAGAAATTCCTTTCGAAGTAGTAGCAGAATAATAAGCTTATTACATAAGTATATAAAAAATCTCTTTCATTCGAAAGGGATTTTTTTTGTTTATAATAGTTGGGTAGTGACATTCCTGTTTTTTATAATTAAAGCATTATAGAAAAGTATGGACACAAAAAAAGCCTGTGGGTTTTGTTATCCTACAGACTTTAACTTTTTACCTAAAATTCTACTGATAATTATTCAGCTTTGTCGCAGCAAGCTTTAGCTGAATCGCAAGCTACTGAATCACATGCAGCTGAATCGCAGCATACTGAGTCACATGCTGGAGTAGCTTCTTCAACTACAGCAGCTTCTGTAGATTCTGCATTTGCATTTTTGTTACCACCACATGATGCGAAAGATACTGCAACGAATGCAACGAATAAAAATACTAACTTTTTCATCTTTTTTGCTTTTAAAATTCTGTAATACTTATGTTGTTATCTTAATTGACGCTGCAAAGATATATAGTTTTTTGATACGTTGTTCACTTTTGGTCCAATATTTTCGCTAAAAAATATGTTATGCAGCCTATTTATTGTTTTTTAACAATATCTGTTTTCCTTTTTTTTACACTTCGCCATTGTTCGTTTTTTTATACTTTATAAATCACGAAATATTGCGTAACTTTGTGCAAAATATTTTTATTGTATGATTGATACTACTGTTTTCAAGGATAAGAAAGCTGTTTATTACACATTAGGTTGTAAACTCAATTTTGCTGAGACTTCATCAATAGGGAAGTCTTTGAAAGAAGCTGGTGTTAGAACTGCCAGAAAAGGTGAAAAGGCAGATATCATTGTCGTAAATACATGTTCCGTAACGGAAGTTGCAGATAAAAAGTGCAGACAGGCTATTCATAAACTGGTAAAATCGCATCCGGGTGCATATGTTATTGTTACAGGATGTTATGCACAGTTGAAACCTGAAACTGTTGCCGATATTAAAGGTGTTGACTTGGTTTTGGGAGCCGAACAAAAAGGAGATCTGATGAAATATCTTGTGACTCTTGACAAGTCTGCTCATGGTGAGGCTATAACTACATCAACAAAAGATATACGTACATTCTCTCCGTCATGTTCGCGTGGTGACAGGACAAGATATTTCCTGAAAGTTCAGGATGGTTGTGATTATTTCTGCTCTTATTGCACTATACCATTTGCCAGAGGAAGAAGTAGAAACGGTAAAATCTCCGATCTTGTGGAACAGGCAAGGGAAGTGGCATCAGAAGGAGGGAAGGAAATAGTACTTACAGGCGTAAATATAGGTGATTTTGGAAAATCAACCGGAGAGACTTTCTTTGATCTTGTAAAAGCGCTTGATGAAGTAGAAGGAATAGAGCGTTATAGAATTTCGTCTATTGAGCCTAATTTGCTTACAGACGAGATAATAGAGTTTGTTTCGAAGTCAAAGAGATTCATGCCTCATTTCCATATTCCGTTGCAATCGGGATGCGATGAAGTTCTGAAGCTTATGCGCAGAAGATATGATACAAATCTTTTTGCTTCAAAAATAAGAAAAATAAAAGAGTTGATGCCGGATGCTTTTATCGGTGTTGATGTTATAGTTGGAACTCGAGGAGAGACTCCGGAGTATTTTGAGTCTGCATATAATTTTATAAGCTCGCTTGACGTTACACAGCTGCATGTGTTCAGTTATTCTGAACGTCCTGGTACGCAGGCTTTGAAAATAGATTATGTAGTTTCTCCTGAAGAAAAGCATGCAAGAAGCCAACGTTTACTTGAGCTATCCGAAACGAAGCTTAAGGAGTTTTATTCGCGTCATATAGGAAAAGAAGCTGTAGTCCTGGCAGAACATTCAAAACCTGGAATGCCGATGCATGGATTTACGGATAATTATATTCGAGTGGAATTACAGCCTGATAGTGTTTTGGACAATCATCTGGTAAAAGTCAGACTAGGTGATTTTAACGCTGACGGTTCGTCGCTGTTGTCTGAAACAATTTAAAAGGTTTCAGGTGAATAAATACATATCTGTATGAAGAAAGTATCTGTTGTTATATTGAATTGGAACGGGGCGGAAATGTTACGTAAATTTCTGCCTTCAGTCATTGAGAATACTAATCCGTTGTTGGCCGATGTATGTGTTGCCGACAACGGCTCTACCGATAATTCAGTAGAAATATTGCAATCTGAATTCCCAACGGTAAGATTGATACGTCTTGATGAAAATTATGGCTTTGCAGAAGGATATAACAAGGTGATGGATTTTGTTGATACGGAGTATGTAGTTCTTCTTAATAGTGATGTAGAGGTAACCGACTGTTGGATTGAACCTATACTGGAGTATATGGATGAAAATCCTGAAGTTGCCGCCTGTCAGCCTAAAATATTAAGCTATCGTAATAAAGAGCTATTCGAGTATGCGGGAGCTTCAGGAGGCTTTATTGATAAATATGGTTATCCGTTTTGCAGAGGAAGAGTCTTTGACACAGTAGAGGCGGATAATGGTCAGTATAACGATATAATTGATATATTCTGGGCTTCAGGTGCTGCAATGTTTGTCAGACGTAATTTGTACAAGTCGGTAGGAGGGCTTGACGGAAAGTTCTTTGCCCATATGGAAGAAATAGATTTGTGCTGGCGTTTCCTCAGTAGGGGATATAGAGTGGTTTGTGTGCCGTCAAGTACTGTCTATCATGTAGGTGGTGCAACACTCAAGAAAGAGAATCCGCGCAAGACTTATCTTAATTTCCGCAACAACCTGCTGATGTTGTATAAAAATCTTCCTTCACATGAGTTGAAAAGTGTAATGCGCGTGCGTTGCGCCCTGGATTATATGGCTGCCTTATTCTTCGTGTTGAAGTGTGATTTTGCTAATGCTAAAGCAGTCATAAAAGCCAGACAAGATTATTTGAAACTCCGTGATGAATTCCAGTCATCGCGCCAGTGCAATCTTAAGGAGGCTACTGTTGGAAAAATAAAATACAGATATAATTTTTCCATTATTTTCAGATGTAAGCTTTCAGGCAAGAAGACTTATACCGAACTTGCACGATAATTATAACGCAGTGTTATTATAATTTTGATTCTATGAATTCCATTATTTCCTCTTCCTTGTCAGGATGGAACCATGTTATATCATTATCTCGTTTAAACCATGTCATCTGCTTTCGGGAGTAAATACGCGAATTCTGTTTTATTTTTTCTATTGCAAATTCAAGTGTACACTTACCTTCAAGGTATTGGATTATTTCTTTGTATCCTACCGTGTTAAGTGAATTTAGGTTTCTGTATTCATACACCGACTTGACTTCATCCACAAGACCTTCTTTAATCATGATGTCAACCCTTTTGTTGATGCGTTCATACAGTTCTTCCCTGTCCCTGCATAATCCGATTTTTATGATATCAAACGGTCTCTGTTTTTTGTTTCCAGTTCTGAATGAAGTATATGTTTTTCCGGTCATATAACATATCTCCAGAGCGTGTATCACCCTTTTGGGATTTTTTAAGTCAACTGTCGAGTAGTATTCAGGATCCAACAGTTTCAGTTCGGCACATAATCTGTCCAGACCTTCTTTTTCATACTTCTCCATCATCATCTGTCTTGTCTCGCTGTCAACAGTAGGTATGTCGTCTATTCCTTTACATATAGCATCTATATACATCATGGAGCCGCCTGTCAGAAGAATGGTGTTGTTGCTCTTGAAGAGCTCTTCCAAAAGGCTGATGACCTCACTCTCATATTGTGCTGCGCTGTAGTAATCCGTCAGTTTCAGTGTACCTACGAAATAGTGTTTCACCCTTTTCAGATATTCTTCCGTCGGGGCGGCAGTACCAATCTTCAAGTCGGAGTATAATTGCCTTGAATCGGCAGAAATAATAGGCGAGCCATATTTCTCCGCTATTTTTATACTAAGGTCAGTTTTTCCTACGCCGGTTGGTCCTATAAGTACTATGAGAGTTTTTTTGTTGTCCATCAGATATATAAATTAAGAAAGCGAAGAATGCGGAATATCAACCATTAGTTGAAGCCGTATTCTTCGCTTTTATTCAGTATCGGTATTATAATTAATATTTGTCTTCTTCGTATGGGTTACCTTCACTCATACCGAAACCTTCCATGTCGAAATCTTCCATGTCATAGTCTTCGTCTCCATAGAAGTTTTCTCCCAAGTCAAGCGACTGGCTTGTGTTTAGCTGTTCGTCGAAGTCTATTGTCTGTTGTGGAGCTTCACCTTCCTTGCGTGAGCATATGGCATGTTCAAGATCCTGTCCTGTTATTATTTCAGAAAGTTCGATGAAGAAGATTCTTTCAGCCAGCGGATCGAAAACGTAAATCAGCTTTTGCTTTTCGTCTTCCAGCAGTTCGCTCAGCGGAGTATCTTTCATTATGTAAATGTCCTCGTCAGAACTGCTAGTGCCCATATCTTCAAGGGTGATTTCTGTTTCTTTCTCCCAGTCGTCATCACATATAAAGAAAGAAGTCATCTGGTCATCTTTATAACCTGTACACTTTAGTATAGCTTCATGCAAGTCGTAGAATGAAGCGTCTGAATCGATTTTTATTTCTCTCAAGAAATTATCGACTTCGTCTGATATGAGTCTGAATTTGTAAACCATCTTTGTTTAGTTTTAAATCTTTGTTTTGTAAATATACAAAAAATGATTATCTTATTATACCTCTTTGTGAATTTTCTATGAAGGAGATTATATATTCTATCTCCGGACTCATAGGAACATCTTGTTTCACTTGTTCAAGAGCTTCTGCAGTATTCTTTCCGCTATTGTATATTATGCGGTATGCATTATGTATATTTTCTATCAGTTCGTTTGAGAAACCGCGTCTTCTCAGTCCGACGATGTTGATTCCGCAGTATGCGATAGGGTCTCTTCCGGCTATAATGAAAGGTGGTATATCCTTGCTGAAGCGGCTTCCTCCCTGAATCATTCCATAACCGCCCACTCTACAGAATTGATGCATGAGCACGCTCGCACTTATTATTGAATAATCGTCGATTATTATTTCTCCTGCGAATTTTGTAGAGTTTCCGATAATACATCCGTTTCCGATTATAGCGTCGTGTGCAACGTGAACACCTTCCATAAGCAGGTTATTGCTTCCTACTATTGTTTTTCCCTTTGCTGCAGTACCTCTGTTGATGGTAACATTTTCCCTTATGGTATTGTTGTCACCTATCTCGGCTGTAGTTTCCTCTCCCTTGAACTTCAAGTCCTGAGGGATTGCTCCAATAACTGCTCCGGGGAATATTCTGTTGTTATTGCCAATGCGTGAGCCGTAAAGGATGTTTGCATTTGGCATTATGGTGTTGTTGTCACCTATAATCACGTTTTTGTCGATATACACAAATGGTCCGATTTCTACGTTCTGTCCTATTTGTGCTTCCGGATGTATGTATGCTAATGGACTTATCATATTCACTTTATTTGTTTTTTACAATTTGAGCCATGAATTCTGCTTCACAGACAATCTTTTCTCCTACGAATACATATCCTTTCATTGTAGAAACCCCTCTTCTGATAGGAGCCATAAGTTCTACTCTGAATATAAGAGTGTCGCCCGGCACTACCTTCTGACGGAATTTCACATTGTCAATCTTCATGAAATATGTAGAATATTTTTCAGGATCATCTACTGAGTTAAGAACCAGAAGTCCTCCCACCTGTGCCATAGCTTCTATCTGCAGAACTCCCGGCATTACCGGTTCCTGTGGAAAGTGTCCCTGGAAGAACGGTTCGTTTGATGTAACGTTCTTTACACCAACGATATAGTTTGCTCCCATTGCTATAACCTTGTCAACCAATTGGAACGGATATCTGTGTGGCAATAACTCGCGTATGCGGTTAACGTCCATCAACGGTTCTTCATTACAGTTGTATATAGGAGCCTGTATTTCATGCATACGTATTTCCTTGCGCAACTGTCTTGCAAACTTGTTGTTGATGGTATGTCCCGGTCTTGTGGCGATGATACGTCCCTTTATAGGTTTGCCTATCAATGCAAGGTCGCCTATTATGTCAAGAAGCTTGTGTCTTGCAGGTTCGTTAGGCCATACCAAAGGTATATGGTTGATGTAACCCAAATGGCTTGCATCCATATGAGGAACTTTCATTACATCGGCCAGCTTGTCGAAGTTTTCCTGTGTCATCTGCTTTTCGTATATTACGATTGCATTGTCCAGGTCGCCTCCCTTAATGAGCCCTGCATTAAGCAGAGGTTCGATTTCGCGGACGAAAACAAATGTACGTGCAGATGCTATTTCTGTAGGGAAGTCTGCCATATTTTCAAGTGTGGCAAACTGGTTTGTCAGAATGTGCGAATCGTATGATATAAGCGTATTGATGCTGAATCTGTCGTCAGGCAATACAGTGATACATGAGCCAGTAGCTTCGTCGCGGAATTCTATTTTTGATTTTATTATATAGTAGTCCTTTGGAGCAGACTGTTCTTCTATGCCTACCCTTTCTATGCATTCCACATATGCTTTTGCGCTACCGTCAAGTATAGGGAATTCAGGTCCATCTACTTGTATCAGACAGTTGTCAATTCCAGCAGCATACAAGGCTGCCAATGCGTGTTCTACTGTGCTTACTTTTACATTGTTTTTTGATAACACTGTACCGCGAGTAGTGTCTATCACGTTTTCGGCCACAGCGTCTATGATAGGTTGATCGTCAAGATCAATACGTTGGATTTTATACCCGTGATGTTCCGGAGCCGGATTAAATGTCACTGTCAGTTTAACTCCAGTGTGAAGTCCTTTTCCGTTCAGTGAAAAGCTACCTTTTAAAGTCTGTTGTTTCAACATGGGCTATTATTTGTTTATTTGTTTTTTCAATTCTTCTAAATCTTTCTGCAGCTTGCCTATTTCTGCATACATGTCCGGCAGTTTCTTATAAATGATAGCCGAACGGGCAAACTGTTTGTGGTCTATGGCAGGATAACCCATAATAGCTATATCCGATTTGGTGTTTCCTGGTATTCCGGACTGTGCTCCTACAGTGACTTTGTTTCCTACTTTTATATGACCTGCCACTCCGACCTGTCCGCCGAACATACACCATTCGCCTATTTTTGCAGAACCGGCAATACCTACCTGCGATGCCATTACTGTATTGCTGCCAACCTCTACGTTATGGGCAATTTGAACCATGTTGTCAAGTTTGACACCTTTGTGAATTATAGTTGCTCCCATTGTAGCACGGTCTATACATGTATTGGCGCCAATTTCAACATCATCTTCCAATATAACAATACCAATCTGTGGAATTTTTTCATATCCTTCAGGTGACGGTGCGAATCCAAAACCGTCAGCACCGATTACAGCTCCTGCATGCAGAATGCAATTGTTACCTATGCGGCAATCGTGATAGATTGTGACGTGCGGATAGAGAATGCAGTTGTTACCTATTTTTGCATTGCTACCAACAGTTACGTGTGGATGAATATAGACATTGTTTCCAATAACAGCTCCTTCTTCTATGCATGCAAAAGGACCTACATAACAGCCGTCTCCAATCTTTGCCTTATCCGAAATAAAGGCTAGCGGGTCAATCCCGGTCTTCTTTGGCTGGCTCATTTCATATAATGTCATAAGTCTGGCCAAACTTTCATACGCGTTGTCAACTTTTATGAGTGTTGCTTTCACTTCATGTTCAGGTATGAAGTCTTTGTTCACCAGAACTATTGATGACTGCGTTTCGTATATGAAATTTGTATATTTGGGATTTGCCAGAAACGATAATGCCCCCGGTACACCTTCTTCTATTTTCGCAAAAGTGTGTACTGTCGCATTTTCGTCGCCTACGATAATTCCTTGGATAAATTCTGCAATTTGTTTAGCTGAGAACTCCATAATTATTACCTTTTGTTCCTTTTGTTTTGTTTAATTGTTTTTTCTACCCTTAATAAACGTAAAGTAAGTTCAATTACTTATTTATGCAAATTACGTGTTTTTTTTTTATATATCAGAGAAAAAAGCAAAATATTTGCATCTTTACTCATATAAATAGGGCGATTTCAACAAAAAAACAGTTATATCAGCCTTTTGAGAGGATGATATAACTGTTTTATCTGCTGGATTTATCCGGAATATATGATAATATTGTTTAGCATTCCCATGACATTATTATGAAAAATACAAGTCATTTCGGATAGTAATCCAAGCAAAGTATCAAAATATATATTTCAGCTAAATTTAAGAAAGTTTAATCTGAAACTATTGCTTTTAAAATCAATTAAAGGATTGCTTTTAGTTGTTCAGACATCTGTTGTTGTACTTTCTGTGCCTCTTCGCCTGCCACTTTTGCAAAGTTTTCAGTCTTGTCGGCATAGATGATTGCGCGGCTTGAATTTACAATAAGTCCGCATTCCTTAGTCATACCGTACTTGCAAACCTCTTCCAGCGAACCGCCCTGTGCTCCGATGCCAGGAACCAGAAGGAAGTGGTTAGGAACGATCTTACGGATATCTTCGAACATGCGTCCCTGAGTAGCGCCTACCACGTACATCATGTTTTCGTCGTTAGCCCATTCCTGGCTCTTGCGCAATACCTTTTCGAATAGACGTTCGCCTTCTGTGTCAGTAGTGAGCTGGAAGTCGTGTGAACCCTTGTTTGATGTAAGAGCAAGAAGGATAACCCATTTACCTTCGTAAGTAAGGAACGGAGTAACACTGTCTTCGCCCATATATGGAGCTACCGTTACAGAGTCGATGTTCAGTTCTTCGAAGAATGTACGTGCATACATAGCCGAAGTATTACCGATGTCACCACGTTTTGCGTCTGCTATGATGAACTGGTCAGGATAGTTTGTCTTGATGTATTCTACTGTCTTTTCGAATGCTATCCATCCCTTAACACCCATACTTTCATAGAAAGCCAGGTTTGGTTTGTAAGCGATACAGTAAGGTGCTGTTGCGTCAATTATAGCCTTGTTGAAGGCGAATATAGGATCTTCTTCTTTCAGAAGGTGTTCAGGAATTTTCTTGATGTCAGTGTCAAGTCCCACGCAGAGGAATGACTGTTTCTTCTTGATGTTTTCGAATAACTGTTGTTTGTTCATATCACGTAAGTTTTTGAGTGTTTTTTCTTTTTTTAAAGTTCGCTTTCCTTCAGTCTTTCAGCATTTTCAGCCACAATCAGATGGTCTATACAGTCCTGAATATCCCCGTCCATGAATGCGCCGAGGTTATAGATTGTATAGTTTATGCGGTGGTCTGTAATACGTCCCTGAGGATAGTTGTAAGTACGGATTTTAGCAGAACGGTCTCCGGTGCTGACCATAGTCTTACGTTTCGAAGCTATATCGTCGATGTACTTCTGATGCTCCTTATCGTATATAAATGTACGCAGGCGCGAGAGCGCACGTTCCTTGTTCTTTGGCTGGTCGCGTGTTTCGGTACATTCAATAAGGATTTCTTCTACAACTCCGGTGTTAGGATTCTTCCAGTTATAGCGCAGACGAACTCCGGATTCCACCTTGTTTACGTTCTGTCCTCCGGCACCGCCGCTTCGGAATGTATCCCATTTTATTTCGCCTTCATTGATTTCCACATCGAAAGGTTCAGCTTCAGGCAGTACGGCTACCGATGCGGCCGATGTGTGTACACGTCCCTGAGTCTCAGTGGCAGGAACTCGCTGCACGCGGTGTACTCCCGATTCGTATTTCAGAGTTCCGTAAACCTTTTCTCCGGTTACTGAGCAGATTATTTCCTTGAAACCGCCCGCTGCACCTTCGTTAGCGCTTGATACCTCAAGTCGCCAGCCCTTGGTTTCGCAGTATTTCGAATACATACGGAACAGGTCGCCTGCAAAGATGGCAGCTTCGTCTCCACCCGTACCGCCACGGATTTCAAGAATCGCATTGCGGTCGTCCTGAGGGTCGGCAGGAACAAGCAGAAGCTTGATTTCCTCTTCCAGTTCCGGAATGCGTGCCTCGCAGGCAGCAGCCTCTTCGCGGGCCATTTCCTTCATTTCAGGGTCGCTTTCGTTCATCATCATTTTTGCTTCTTCCAGACCGTTGATACACTGCAAGTATTCCTTGCGTGCATTCATGATGTCGCCCAGCTCCTTATATTCCTTTGTAAGTTTTACATATCTTTTTTGGTCTGCTATCACGTTCGGGTCAGTAATCAGTGTGGATACTTCCTCAAAACGTGATACCAGTCCTTCAAGTTTCTCTAATATGGTGTTATTTTCCGCCATTTAAATCTTTTTGTTTTGTTTTTTTACCACAATCTGCCTTCGAACAGTAATGTTATAGGTATAGCCAATATTAGTAACGAAATTATGAGTAGTATAAAACTTTTCCAGCTATTGAATATAGGCTCCTTGCTATTACCAACAAAATATTTTGAAAATATAGCTCCCGAAAATCCAGCCGCCATATAGCCTAATGTCTTGATGTAGTAGATGTTTTGATAATCTCCTAATCCGATAATAGCTATACTTGCCACAAAAAGTAGTGCTAAAACAGCAGGTTTCAATGACTGTGTATTGTTCTTTTTATTATTGTCCATAAGCATTATATACCATAAAAACATTGTTGCTGTAATTTTTTCCAAAAGCGACAGCAATTATATATAAATCTACATTGATCCTATCATAAACTTTTTTCATTTGAAGGAGTATTATTAATGTCTTTTTGTTATTGGAATAAATTCAAATGTGACTATAGGAATTGTGGCTTTACTATGTTAGTATTTGAATTCTCCGAATTCGCTCTTGATAATCAACTCCTTAGAGCCGTTGCTTTCTTCTATGCGACCAACAATCTGTGCGTCGATGTTGAACGATTTGCTGATTTCGATAACCTGTTCAGCGTGTTCAGGAGAAAGATATACTTCAAGACGGTGTCCCATGTTGAATACTTTGTACATTTCGTCCCAGTCAGTACCGCTCTGTTCCTTGATAGTACGGAACAATGGAGGAACAGGGAAGAGATTATCCTTAACCACGCGGCAGTTGTCGCCTACGAAGTGCAGAACTTTAGTCTGTGCACCACCCGAGCAGTGAACCATACCGTGGATTTCAGGACGGAGAGCATCAAGCAGTTTCTTTACTACAGGAGCATATGTACGGGTAGGAGAGAGAACCAGCTTACCTGCGTCAAGTGGAGAACCTTCCACAGCGTCAGTCAGTTTCAGATTACCGCTGTAAACCAGGTCTTCAGGTACAGCCTTGTCGTAGCTTTCAGGATATTTCTCTGCAAGATATTTTGAGAATACGTCGTGACGCGCACTTGTCAGACCGTTGCTACCCATACCGCCGTTGTATTCCTTTTCGTAAGTAGCCTGTCCGTAAGATGCAAGACCTACGATAACGTCGCCCGGACGGATGTTTGCATTGTCAATCACGTCTGAACGCTTCATACGGCAAGTCACAGTACTGTCCACGATGATAGTACGGACCAGGTCGCCAACGTCGGCAGTCTCGCCACCTGTAGCGTAAACGCCTACACCCATTTCGCGGAGTTCGGCAAGCAGTTCGTCAGTACCGTTGATGATAGCCGAGATAACTTCTCCCGGAACGAGCAGTTTGTTACGTCCGATAGTAGAAGAAACGAGTATGTTGTCAACAGCTCCTACGCAGAGCAAGTCATCGATGTTCATGATAAGAGCATCCTGTGCGATACCTTTCCATACAGACAGGTCGCCTGTCTCTTTCCAGTACAGATATGCCAGTGATGATTTGGTTCCCGCACCGTCCGCGTGCATGATGTTGCAGTATTCAGGGTCTCCGCCAAGAATATCAGGAATTATTTTACAGAAAGCCTTAGGGAAAATACCTTTGTCAATGTTTTTGATAGCGTTATGCACATCTTCCTTAGATGCCGATACGCCGCGCTGCATGTATCTTTGATTACTCATGAGTGATGATATATTATAAATTATAATTTTCTAAATCGATTCGATGTGCAAAAATACTCAAAATCTGATATATATCAAAGTTGGCAGGTGGTAAATAATGGCTCGAAGTATTAGTTTTTAGAACTCCTTTTCAAGTGTATAGCACGTAAAAAGGTAGAGATATTGTTTTATCTGTTCTGACAAAATGAAATCGTTTTAATGGTATTTGGTTGCATAATGTAATTATAAAGTCCTGTTCTGTCATTTATGACCTTTAATATTTTATTCGGAAAAATCTGTAATGTTAATGGTTCTTTCCTTTATGATTGATAATAATGTATGTATAATATTATGAATGGTTAAGAATGTTAATTTAAACGCCTCGGCGTTTTATGTAAAATGTCTTGTTATTGTCTCAAAAACTCCTTGTCTTTTCAGGAAAAACTTCTTTTTCTTCTTCATAAAGTGACGGGTTGTCAATATTTTTTGTAAAAGTTGCCTTGTTTTATTCTAAAAAGAAGATTTTTAGATTTATTCTAGTTTTGATAGAATGATATAAAAAATGCTTTCTTATTGTGTCGGTGTAGGTGAATGGGTGGTTTGTGCGTTATTTTGAAAGTATTAGGTCTCTATTTGTGATAGAATGATTTGGTAAAACTCTCTGAGAATTGATTTTTCCCTGTCTTGATTTATATTGGTATTGATTATTCTATTCTTGGAAATCGCAAATAACAGAATGTCAATTTGACAAAAATATATTTCTGTCAATATTTTGCAATCATGTCATAGGATGTTTTTATTAGTTCTTAGCGGAAATTTTTATGGTGTTGATTTATAGAAATCAGCCTAAAGCTGTTGGTTATAATTTAATATTGTGTTATCTTTACAACATAATATTAAGAATCGAATAAAGTCTGTTTATGAAATACCCGATAGGAATCCAGAGTTTTGACCAGTTGATAGAAGACGGTTATGTGTATATCGACAAGACCGATATGGTATATAGCCTTGTGACCGAAGGTAAAATCTACTTTCTTAGTCGTCCGCGCCGTTTCGGAAAGAGCCTTCTGGTTTCTACATTGAAGAACTATTTTCTTGGTAGGAAAGAACTTTTCAAAGGCTTGAAGATAGACTCTCTGGAGAAAGACTGGAATGTATATCCGGTGTTTCATTTGGATTTCAATGGTACAGACTATACTGTTAGGGGAGGTCTTGAGAAAAAAATAAGGTATTATCTTTTGTCTTGGGCAGAAGAATATTCTTTACCGGAACGAACTAAAGAGCTTGGTTTGGGCGACTTGTTTGCTGAACTTATTCGTGTTGCCCATGAGCAGAGCGGGCGACGTGCCGTAGTTCTGATAGACGAATACGACAAGCCTATTCTTGATGTTCTTGATGTGGACAAAAATCTTGAGGAAGAGCATCGCAATACATTGAAAAGTTTCTATTCGGTGTTCAAAAGCGCTGATGAGCATCTTCAGTTTGTCTTTCTTACTGGAGTTACCAAGTTTTCTCAGGTCAGTGTATTCAGTGGTTTCAATCAGCCTTTTGATATAAGTATGCACGGCAAGTATGAAACTCTCTGTGGTATATCACAGACTGAGCTGGATACAGTATTTCGTGAACCGATAAAAGAAATGTCTGGCAGATACGAATGCTCATACGATGAGATGCGTTCAATGCTTAAGTCCCACTATGATGGTTATCATTTCAGTAAGAACATGACTGATGTTTATAATCCATTCAGCCTGCTTAATGCTTTTGCAACTCTGGATATCTCTGACTATTGGTTCAAGAGCGGAACACCTACCTATCTCATCCGTCTGCTTTCGCACACCGACGAGAATATGGACGAGATAACGGGGCGCTATTATTCGGCTGAGGAATTTATAGATTATAAAGCTACTGTAGAACAGCCTTTGCCGATGATTTATCAGAGTGGTTATCTTACTATAAAAGACTTTAATCTGCGCCGCAATGTCTTTCTTTTGGATTATCCGAACAACGAGGTAAAGAAAGGTTTTCTTTCTCTTGTTGCCAGCAACTATTTCAATACTCGTGAGAACATCTATTCATGGATTCGAAATGCTGCTTTTCAGCTGGAGGACGGAAAGATTGAGGATTTCCGTACAGGTCTGACTTCTTTCCTTGCCGACATTCCATATATAATGCGACGTAAGGAAAACGAACGCGAACGTGAAAGATATTTCCAATATACTTTCTATCTTATTATGCGCCTTATCAGCGTATATACGGTTTATATTGAAAAGCTGCAAAGTCAGGGTAGAGTGGATTGTATTGTTGAAACTCCTGATTATGTCTATATATTTGAATTTAAACTTGATGGTACTGCAGGTGAAGCTCTGCATCAGATAAATGAGAAAGAGTATGCTCTTGAGTATTCTTCCGATAAAAGAATAATATACAAGATAGGTGC
This sequence comes from Bacteroides sp. ET336, assembly GCF_024733815.1. Lineage (NCBI taxonomy): Bacteria > Pseudomonadati > Bacteroidota > Bacteroidia > Bacteroidales > Bacteroidaceae > Bacteroides > Bacteroides sp. ET336. The sequence goes on along the minus strand of NZ_JANRHK010000014.1, from coordinate 33,983 downwards.
TGTTTTTTCATCCGAAACAGGTACCATTGCAGATTGGCTCTGCGAGTAGCCTCTCTGCATATTTTCATTGATCTCTTTCTGACATTATCAGAGTTATATTCTCCTGTTTCCCGTCCGGGAGTAAATATTGAATAGAATATACTCCTTTCTGGAGTTTCTTTATCAATTCATCAGAAGCGCTTTTCGTTCTGAAAAGTTCCATTCCGGTGATGTCGTTTACGACAATAATGCATCCTTCAGGTGCTTCCGGCAGTTTGTTTACGGAAATTATTCTTTCGTCGTCTGCCGGACGGTTTATTTCCAATGGAGAACTTTCATTGCCGTAGCGGTCGGTAGCCGTGATAGCCCAAAAGCGTTTGATTTTTCCAGCCTTGAGGCTATAACAGAAACTGTTGGAACCATGCTTCAGGCAGATAATGTTTTTACCGTCGTTTATATCTACCGGATAGAAATCTGAGGCGTATATGTGATAGCTTGCTTCTTCTGTTTTCGAAGAGTCCGCTTTATCCCAGTTAATCATCACACTGTCATTCCTGAATGATATTACTCCGTTTACAGGTTGAGCTGGAGCAATGCTGTCCTGCCATACCATTGGAGGTACGGCAGCCGGATATGTATAGAATTGGCATTTCAGGCTGTCTGTAAGACCACACGTGTTTTTCATCAGAAATTCGTTTCTGAAGAAAGCCTGTCCGTCAAGTCCGTTGCGCCTTGTGAAATATATCTGTCTCATTATCTCATTTATGTCCCATTCGTGGGCCTTTTGTTTCAGGAAATATATTCCCAGTCCGGGAACCACGAATCGCCCGTGTTTGTTCTCTTCCCAATCGAGCGCAAAAGGGTAGAAATGGTTGTCGCGGAAATACATCATCGGGAATATGGCATCGTGTATCCCTGTTTTCAGCCATAGTTTTGCATCCTGATATACGGCGTTGTAGGCGTTCCATCCTTTCGAGCTGTAGCGGCGTGTGTCGTCATATTTGCCTACAGGCGAGCTGCTTACTTTTACCCATGGCTTTATGAGCTTGACGTCATTATATATTTCTCTCACTATTGATGTGATGTTGTCCCTACGCCATTGCGAGATAGTTTTCCCTTTCCCATATTTGCGGAACGTCTTTCCGTCAGGAAAGTTTTCCGCGTTCTCCGGATATCTTATATAGTCCAGATGAATTCCGTCGATGTCGTAATTCATGCTTATTTCCTTTGCTATTGCTGCCAGATATTTTGCTGTTTCAGGATTGCCCGGGTCAAGATACCAGGCTCTCTTGAAATGTATGCACATCGTTGGCTTTTTCTTTACGACGGATTGTTTTCCGAGCAGTTTTACCTGTCTGTCATTTCCTGCAGGGATGCATACCATCCACGCGTGAATTTCCATTCCGCGCTTATGGCATTCTTCAATTGCGAATTTTAGTGGGTCGTATCCCGGATTGCGGCCTGTCTTGCCTGCCAGCGATTCTGCAAATGTTTCATAGATTGAAGGATATATCACGTCACCTCTTAGTCGTGTCTGGAACAAAACAGTGTTGAAGTTTGCTTCTTTCAGCATATCCAGCTGCTTGCACAGTTCCTCTTTCTGACGCTTTATTCCATATGCTGATGTCGCTTTTACTGTAGGCCAGTCCAGTCCTCCTATGGTTGTAATCCATGCAGCCCTTATTTCATATTTGGATGAGGCTTTTATATTGGCTGAGAATATAGCCAGCATGGACAGTATTATTATGATTCTTTGCATATTACTGATATTTTGGCTGCAAAGATACTAAGACTTTGCCGAAAAATCTTTATAATGAGAGTAATCTGTAGTTTTATGTTTTATTTCTGATTAAATAACATTACTTTTGTAACTTAAAATAAGGAAAATCAAACAAAAAATATTATGATAACGTTTAGTTTAGCTTTAGTATTACTTATTGTAGGCTATCTGGTTTACGGAAAATACGTTGACAGACTTTTCCAGCCGGATGCTTCGCGCAAGACTCCTGCCGTTACTATGGCAGATGGGGTGGATTTTATTCCTCTTCCTACGTGGAAGATTTTCATGATTCAGTTTCTTAACATTGCCGGTCTTGGCCCTATATTCGGAGCCATAATGGGTGCGCAGTTCGGTACGGCATCTTATCTTTGGATTGTTTTCGGTACTATTTTTGCCGGAGCAGTGCACGATTTCTTTTCTGGAGCGCTTTCCATACGTAATTCCGGCGAGAGCCTTCCTGAAATTATCGGAAGATATTTGGGATTGACCACTAAGAAAGTGGCATGTATATTTACCGTACTCCTTATGATTCTGGTAGGTGCGGTGTTCGTGTCGGGGCCGGCAGAACTACTTGCTGGCATGACTCCTGATTATATGGATATGTATTTCTGGATGATAGTGATATTCGTATATTATATTCTTGCCACAATGCTTCCAATCGACAAAATCATAGGACGTATATATCCGCTGTTTGCGTTTGCCCTGCTGTTTATGGCAGTTGGAATTCTTGTTATGCTTTATGTAAAATCTCCTGAACTTCCTGAAATGTGGAACGGTTTCGGAACAAAATATGAGAAGAACCCTATCTTCCCTATGATGTTTATCTCAATAGCCTGTGGAGCAATCAGCGGTTTCCATGCCACACAGTCTCCTCTGATGGCAAGATGTATGGTCAACGAGAAGCATTGTCGCCCTATTTTCTACGGAGCAATGGTGACAGAAGGTATAGTAGCTTTGATATGGGCTGCTGCAGCTACATATTTTTTCCATGAAAACGGAATTGTGGATCAGGCTACAGGTATTGCTTATTCGGGTGCGAAGGTGGCTACAGATATTTCCAATCAGTGGCTTGGTACTTTTGGTGGGATACTTGCCATTTTGGGTATAGTTGCAGCTCCTATCACCAGCGGTGACACTGCACTCCGTTCAGCTCGACTTATCGTTGCCGACTTCCTCGGTATCGAACAGCGCAGTATCGCAAAACGTCTGCTGATATGTATTCCTATCTTCCTTCTCACTGTTGGACTTCTGGTATTCAGCTTCAGCAATGCTGAAGGTTTCAAGATTATCTGGCGATACTTTGCATGGTGTAACCAGACACTTTCGGTGTTTACACTTTGGGCAATAACTGTATATCTTGTGAAGGATAAGAAAAACTATTGGGTGACTCTTATTCCCGCCTTGTTTATGACATGCGTATGTTCTACATATATATTGATAGCGCCGGAAGGTTTCAGCCTTTCGCCTGTAATATCTTACTGGGGAGGAATGGCATGTGTCATAGTGGCTGCAATATGGTTTGTGGCATGGTATAGAAAATCTGTTAAACACTAAAATATAGATAATATGTTAATGACAACAACCAATAATGTGGAAGGCAAGCGTATTCTGCATTATTATGGAATAGTCTCTGGTGAGACTATAATCGGTGCAAATATGTTCAGAGACTTGTTTGCAAGTATTCGTGATATCGTGGGCGGACGTGCAGGGTCTTACGAAGAGGTTTTGCGCCAGGCTAAGGATAGCGCGATGAAAGAAATGTGTGATGAGGCTATGCGTCTTGGAGCCAATGCAGTCATAGGAATAGATCTTGATTTTGAGACTGTAGGTGGAAACGGAAGTATGCTAATGGTTACAGCTTCGGGGACTGCTGTATATTTGGAATAATATTTTTTATAGGGTAGAAATGAAGAAGAGTTTAGTTGCGGTAGCCTTTATGGCATTACCGGGGTTGATGATGGCCCAGAAGAAAGGTTTTGATTACAAATTTTACGGTCAGGTTCGTACTGATTTGTTTTATAACTCAAGAGCAAATTCGGAAACTGTTGACGGATTGTTCTATATGTATCCGAAAGATATATCTCCTGATGCAGATGGTAAGGATCTTAACAGTTTTGCCAACGGTGGATTCTATACACTGTATTCACGTCTTGGAATTGATGTGAAAGGCCCTGAACTGATGGAAAAGATAAAGACTTCTGCAAAGCTGGAAGTAGATTTTCGTGGTTCGGGTACCACTTTCTCATTGTTCCGAATGCGTCATGTATATTTTAATCTTGATTGGGGTAAATCAGCTTTGCTCGTAGGTCAGACATGGCATCCTCTGTATGGTGATGTGGCTCCTGACATCCTGAATCTGAATATGGGTGCTCCATTCCAGCCTTTCAGCCGTGCCCCACAGGTGAGATATAGGTTTACTACACAAGGAATGGTGCTTACGGCTTCGGCTATATGGCAGTCGCAGTATCTTTCTGTAGGTCCGGCAAATAATATTCCGGGAACTACATCGACAGCAAAGAGCCAGAATTTCATAAAGAACAGTTGTGTGCCTGAATTCTATTTCGGGGCTGACTATAGAACACTTGGTATGATTCTTGGTGCCGGCGTGCATGTTTCTTCTATGACTCCACGTACGCAGTCGGAAACGGAAGGTAAAATCTTTAAGGTGAACGAACGTATAACAGGAGTTTCCGGCGAGGCACATTTTAAGTATGTGAAAGATGAATTCTCCATAGCTGCAAAGACATTGCTGAGCTCCAATCTTACAATGACAAGTACAGTAGGAGGATATGGAGTGACATCTGTTGACAGTCGTATAGGAGAGCAGGAATATGCTCCTTTGAGAGTCTCTCATTCGTGGATAAATATGGTTTATGGAAGTAAGTTGCGTTTCGGTGTTTTTGCCGGCTATCTGAAAAATCTTGGAGCAAAGGAAAACGTGACCAGTCTGATAGGTACCGGTACAAATTTGGATCAGCTGACAAATGCATCAGCCGAGCTTACATATAATATTCCTAACTGGAAATTCGGTGCGGAATATTCGTGGGCAGGAGCATGGTACGGAAACAATGACTCAAAGGGAAAGGTAGTTGATACACATCTTGTAAAGAACAACCGTATAGTGTTTACTGCGATGTTCCAGTTCTGATTATTGACAGACAATAAAATAAAAACTCCATATGAATGTTTGCAAATTGTTCATATGGAGTTCTGACAAAAAGAAAAGGAGACCTGAACGGCCTCCTTTCTTATTATGGTATGAAATAATTCTCAAATTATTTGTCACCACGGATAGCTGCGATACCCGGAAGGATTTTACCTTCGATAGCTTCAAGCAAAGCACCACCACCAGTAGAGATGTAAGATACCTGGTCAGCCATACCGAACTTGTTGATACAAGCAACAGAGTCACCACCACCGATGAGTGAGAATGCACCTTCTTTAGTAGCTTCAGCGATAGCTTCAGCGATTACTTTAGAACCACCTGCGAAGTTGTCCATTTCGAATACACCTGCAGGACCGTTCCACAAGATAGTTTTTGCACCCTTGATAGCAGCTCTGAACTGTTCGCAAGTTTTAGGACCTGCGTCAAGTCCCATCCATCCGTCAGGAATATTGTTGTCATCGCAAACTTGAGTGTGAGCGTCGTTTGAGAAAGCGTCAGCAGCTATACAGTCGCAACCCAATACGAGGTTAACACCTTTAGCTTTTGCTTTGGCGATTATGTCAAGAGCCAACTGAAGTTTGTCGTCTTCTACCAATGAGTTACCGATCTTACCACCTTTAGCTTTAGCGAAAGTAAATGCCATACCACCGCAAAGGATCAGGTTGTCAACTTTATCCATCAAGTTTTCGATGATACCGATCTTAGTAGAAACTTTAGAACCACCCATGATAGCAGTGAAAGGACGTTTGATATCTTTCAATACGTTGTCAACAGCCTTAACTTCTTTTTCCATCAGGTAGCCCAACATCTTGTGGTCTGCATCGAAGTAGTCAGCGATAACAGCTGTAGAAGCGTGTTTACGGTGAGCTGTACCGAATGCATCCATTACGTAGCAGTCAGCGTATGAAGCAAGAGTCTTAGCGAATTCTTTCTGAGAAGCTTTCATTGCTTTCTTAGCATCTTCGTAAGCTGGATCTTCTTTTTCGATACCTACTGGTTTACCTTCTTCTTCAGGATAGAAACGGAGGTTTTCAAGCAAAAGAACTTCACCTGGTTTAAGAGCTGCAGCAGCTTCAGAAGCTTTTGCACAGTCTGGAGCGAATTTTACTTCAACACCAAGAGCTGCAGAAACAGCGTCAACAATCTGGCTCAAAGAATATTTAGCGTTTACTTTGCCTTTTGGTTTACCCATGTGTGACATGATGATCAAAGCACCACCGTCAGCAAGGATTTTTTTCAATGTAGGAAGGGCACCGCGGATACGAGTGTCGTCTGTAATTTTACCTTCTTCATTCAAAGGCACGTTGAAGTCAACGCGAACGATTGCCTTTTTACCAGCAAAGTTGAATTTGTCAATTGTCATCATAATCGTAATATTTTTAATTAAAGAGTTTTTTCTTTATTAGACGTTCGCAAAGTTAACAAAAAAATATTACAGATGATAAAATGTGATAATTATTTTCATTGGTACTACAATTACAAGATATAATTTTGTCAGTATCTGTTTTTCTTTGCATTAAATCTGTAACCTATACCTATCATAAGGTTGTTCGGATTCTTGAATTTATATAGTTGATAGCCTACGTGAAGAAATACATTTTCTGTAATGCTTGTTTTCAGGACAAATGTCTGATAAAAGGAATTTGTGTCAGCGCCACGGCATACAAAGTTTTTTCCTATACCAAAATTGATAGAGAATATAGGCATTACCACTTCAGCTCTGGCTGACAGTCCGAGTGAGAATTGTTCGATAAAAGGCGGTCTGAAAAATTTCACATCATCAGTTGGCGTATTTGTATTTGCCACGTGGTCGGTTAGGTTTGCGCTCTCGTCATATTGAGCGTCAAGAGATAGCCCGGCGCGGAAAAACCTGTTGAAGTTGTACATAGGATTGAAATTAAGTCCTGCTACAGCAAATTTACCGGGGATTAATATTCCGGAACCGTCTGACCAGAAAATACCTTTCTTTTTTGTCGCGCCATATACTATCAGGTCATAGCTTACGTATGGTTTGAATCCTTGTTCCGGTATAACAGTCACTCGGTCATTATTGCTAAACTTTGATTTGGGATCATCTTGCGGACACCACATCAATCCTATACGCCCGTCAAGTGTGTTTACGCCATAGTTGGGGTAATTTGTGTTACCGTTTGAATAGTGTGTAAGTCCTATGCCTGCTCTTAACGCCACTTCATGAGTCATCTGCCAGTTGAGCAGCAAACCTAAATTAATATAGGCATTAGTCTTTGAGCCGACGATAGTGTTAAACGGATTCTTTTCTTCATCGTATTTCTTCCATCCGAATGAAGCTCCGAAATTCCATTCGTAGTCTAATGACAGTTTTTTTGTTAGTGATGCTATTCTGGATGTCTGGAATACATAAACGGCGAGTGGGTTTCCTACTTCTTTTGTGTTATTGAAAGTATTGTAGCCTATGCCTATACCCTGAATGGTATTGGGATACATTTTTCCCACATAGCTGTCAGGACCAAATTTAAAACCATACTTTATGTGTCCGGAGAGGTTGGTGCGTATGGGAGATTGCGCCAGATTATCTCCTCTGAAGAAACTTTTTGTCGGGAATGTGTATGCTGGTTTGAAGTCAATACCTATTACGTGTATTATTTTTCTCTGGACACTGTCCTGCCTTTCTGCGTTGAGCTTTGCTGCTACAAGGCATAGTAACAGAATTACGGTAATATATTTTTTCATTATTTATAGTCTAATTTAGGGGATGAGGTAATCGAACGGGTCTTTACTGCTTAGTCTTCCTGTAAAAACACATTCTTCTCCTGTGTCAGGATTTGAGGCATGTACTTTATAGTTTACATGGAATTCTTCAATATTGTTATATACTTCTATCTTTTTTGTCTCTCCTGGTTGAACTGTTGTGGAAACAACAAAGTCCTTGTCAAGCCTGCCCGTCCAGAAACTTTGTTCCTTCAGTCCGAATTTAACTTTAGTATTTCCCATTACGGGTTTACCGTCCACAATGTCCGGTATTGGTATTTCAGCAAGATTTTCTCCGAGAATCTTATCCAGATTGTTGAAACTATCATAGTCATCAGGATAGAACTCGATTTTTCTGAGTGAGTTCTTGAATGGATAGAAGTTTAATGTAACAGGTCCTCCTTCTGAGCCGGAATTGTTTACGGTTATGCCATCCACTTGTTCCACGACGTAGTCACTATAATAGAAATCATTCTCGAAATCGTATTCCACTTTGTCTATAACGAATTTGCTTGTTGGTTTCAATGATACATTTATTTCCTTGTGGTAATATTCGTTTCCTACTATTATACTGAAAGCGATAGGATGATTGACAAGATTTTTGACACATATAATCTCTAACTCACGATTATTCCTTTTTTCTATGCGGAAAGCGTAATATGTACTTTCGTAGTAAATGATTCCTGTTTCTCCTTCATACAGCAACGGAAAATAATTATATATTGGGTTACCCTGAAGATCATATATGGTATAGTCAAAAGTGTTTATCGCAACACCTTCCATACTTGATATGTTCCAGTTGTCTGAATCAAAATTCAGTTTAAATGGTTTGCCGCTTTCTACACGACATGTATCAGGGTACTCAGAAATGAAATTGTCAATAAAAACATCTGAGTTGCAGCTGGTAAACAATGTGGCAAAGAGAATGGATAAAATTGTAATTTTTGTTCTCATGATTGTCTGTGTGTGTTGTACTGATTACGTTAGAATTCTTCTTTATAAGTGACTTTGAACGGTAAAACCTGAAAAACTCTTCTGTCTGCTGTAGTCAGTTCTAGTTTATATGAGATGGAACTTCCGTTTCCCTTTTCGATAAGTGTCTGCAATGTCTCTTTGGGAAGAAGCTCTTTCAGATAGAGTCTGCCGTTCTGTAAATGTATTAGTCTTGCTTTCTTGCCAGTATCGACAACGAGCATGTACGAACGGTTATAATGGCTTATAGTACTTCCGGCATATCCATCACGGGTGGTAGTTTCTATGCTTGAGTTTGCATAGCTTAGTGGCCTGTTTTCAGTTGGCTCAATGAATTCCATATTCTTGTTGAATATCACTTCATTATAGCTCAAGTCGTAGATGTCTGTTCCCTTGGGTTCCATATCTTCGTCTGTTGAGAAAAGACTGAATTCAAAATGTCTGAACCTGTCGGATACGGTTATGTAGGCTCCGTTTGTAAGCAATTTTATTTTGACGTGGTCTCCGTCGCATGTTATTTCGCATGATTCTTCGTTTCTTGCTTTTACGGAATATAAATCGTTGTAAGAAAGGACGTCAAATTCAAATTCATTACCGGAGATGATATTGACTTCATCGTTTATGGATGTAGTGAGGCTCTTTATATTTGATAAATCATCAGGATAAGCATTCTGTATTTCTTTCAGCTCTTTACTGCTTATACGTTTGTAGGTGGAGTAACCGTAAATTTTTACTCCGTCAGCACGAATGCCAAGAAAATCAATGATTTTCATAATGTCTCCTTTTAAAGATACGATACGCATTACCAGATAACCATTTTGGCTGACTCTGTTCCCATCCTCATAATCATAGGCATATGTCTGATATCCATGAGCCGGAAAAGCATCTACATACATGTATTCTTTTAGTGATTCAGATGACTCGAAATAATACTGGCTTGGTCCTCTTCCCACCAAATCTTCATAATAGTCTTTGGTAGAACATTTTCCGTCGCTGCTAATTTCATATGTAATAACGTGCTTCCAGCCATATCCTACGACTGACGATTCAAATTCTTCTGTTGAGATATTGGCGGCATCAGGTATATAGCATTCTCCGTTAGCATCGAAAGAAAAAGTAGGATAAATATCTTCCTTGTTGCACGATGCAAAGAAAACAACAGATAAAATCGCTATGATGAATGAGTGAAGTTTCATGGTTTTCATATCTTTGGTCTTTATAGTTTATTATTTTATCCCTAGGGTTTGTTTCCTTCTTATTCTGCTCAAATGTATAGGAGTTATTTTCAGATAAGAAGCAATTTCCTTCAGAGGAATAAGTTGGATAACGTCCGGATATCTTTCTATAAGTTGAATATATCTTTCTTCCGGAGTGTAACGATACAAGTTGATGTATCTCAGATATATCTGGTTGAATAGTTGTTCGGATGTAGTACGTGCCAGTATTTGTCCGTTTACTGTGTTTTCATACTCGTGGTTTAAAACGTCTGAATGGCAAAAAAGAATTTTACAATCCGTTACAGCCTGAATACTTATTTCTGCTTTCATTCCGTAAAGGCAAAAGGGATAGTCTGCAACAAATTCACCGGGAAATGAGAACCCTATGTTGTAATCCTTTCCCTCTGTTACATTCCGGCAAGTGTATTTTACTATACCTGATTCAAGTAACCCGCAAAACGGAAATATATCTCCTTCTTTCTGTATATATTCATTCTTTTTGTATTGACGCAATTTCCCTTTCCTATGGCATAAGTCAATGTAGAAATCTGCGTCAATCCCCGCCATGTATGTGTTGAATTTAGACATTGTTTGAATCATGTTTAGATTATAACATGATATAAAGGTAATTATTTATTTTTATACAATGTTTTTTTTATAATTTATTCTGATATAATATCTATTGTTTACTTACAGGTTGTTTTTTTGTAATGCTTAAATTGTCTTTGTTTTAATGGAATCAATGTTTATTTTATGCTATGGCTTACCGCTACAGCCTTTACTCCGGCTTCAGGATATTTCTCCTGATAATACTGTGTAAAATCTTTATAGAAATATGGAACAGGTGTAGGACCGGCAGATTTGCTTTTTGAAGGATTGCAAATGAATACATCATATTTTATTGCATTTTCTTCATTTTCAGGATCATTGCCTATAATGAAAGTCCATTCCATAGTTCCTGCTACCGTTCCTTCAGGTTTAAGATTTTTATATGATTCCGGAAAGTCAGCACCATCTATGTTCATTTTCTTTATAAAACCAAGCATACCTATTTCCTTCTTTTCGTTTACAAGAAGCCATCTGGTCCAGTCGTTTTCTATATAGCAATTTAGACCGCCGAATGTAATCATAGGATTTGAGTTTATATCTTCTTCTATGATATCTTTATTTTCCGCATCAATATAATATCTGAAATCAGTATCAATACTGCTACAGTATTCAGTGTAGAACCATTCAGGGATAAAATTGTTTGGAACGTCATCAGATGTTTTTTCTTCCTTGGAAATCAGTTCCAGCTGCTCATATTCCGTCCACGTCGGGTCTCCCATGCTATGATCCAGATAGTTGGTCTCGCTGATGCGTAAAGTATATTCATATCCAGGTTCGTATTCAAATCCTTTTATACTTCCAAGTTGTTCCCATTCGGCAGAATGTTCCCTCATTACTGCATATACTTCAGATAAGTGATTCTCTCCGGATGAAAATAACAGCCCTGGCACTTTCTCAGACGCTATAGTGATGGTATATTCTTCATAACCAGTAATTTTCCTGCCTTCTTCTTCCTTTTGACAACTGGCAAGGATTGATGTACAGATTAATAACACCAGCGTTTTAAATATTTCTGAAGATTTCATATAGATTTCAAATTTTGGTTCCCTTAAGCAAATGTAGATTTTTATTTTTTGAAAAACAAAAAGATTATTTTCAAATCCATATCAATAGCGAACGTTCTTAATATAGGTTTATTGTTATATCATAAAGAAAAAGAGTTGCTCATCATGACAAACACGACAAACAACTCTTTATAGATTGATATGCAGCTAGTTATGGTTTATTTACCAAAATCCTCGTATAACATAAGCAGATGCGATGCGCTCCAGCTGAAATGAGGAGCCTGCAGGCATTTGCCAGTATGTGTTCCGTAATTCTCGTGGATAGGTGATGTTCCGGTCAGACCTTCGCACCTGTCGAATACTTGCATCGTATATTTGTCCGCAAGTTCGCTATATCCGTAGTTCCTTAATCCTTTTATCGCTTGATATGTCTGATCCAGCCATATAGGTCCTCTCCAATATCCGTTAGGGCTGCATTTAGGATTATCCGCAGCAGCGGTAGGGAAGGGGATATAAGTAGAGAATTTTGCTGTATCTGTCAGCATAACCAATGCTTTTTCCATCTGTTCCTTGCTGGCTATTTCAGTCCAGAAAGGAGTATATCCTTCACAGGCAGCTTCCTGTACGAATTTTCCGTCAGGCAATTTTCTGTCGCAGAAGAATCCCATATCTTCATTGAAGAAATAATCTGCCACCTGATTGCTATAGTCAGGACCATCGAATTCATAACCCGTAATATCGGCAAACTTCTTGAGAAGTTTACATTCGTATGCCAGATATGCGTTCAGGTCAACACTTTCCTGGTCGAAACTCCATGCGTCATCGGCGTTTTTCAGCATCTTGCAATTGTCGAACCTTATGGCATTGTCCATTCCGCTTTCCCATCCTGCAGCTTCCAGTGTTCCGTCTGTACATCCGAATTCGCACATACCGTTCTTGTTGTGGTCGCGTTTGTTGAACCACCATTTATAGTATGACAGCAATTGAGGATACATCTCTTTCACGAAAGCCGTATCGTTGTTGAATTCAAGAATTTCATCCACAGCCCAGCATACCAAAGGTGGTTTGCTGTCTCTTGCATTATTCTCTTTCGGGTCAGTGTATATACAGTCAATAATCATTCCGTCAGGTAGCTGATAGTCGAACATTGCACGTATGTTATTTTTAGCCAGTTCAGGCTCGAACCTTGCCAGTGCAGCCGAAAATCTCCAGCTGTCCCAAGCCCAGAAACCTATGAAATAGTTTACTGCGTGGCTCGGTATCACTCCGTCGTGCAAAAGTCCTTCTCTATGTGTCCTCCAGTTCGAAATCAGAGTTACAACAGATTTTGCCGCTATTCTGTTGTATTCATGTTTCATATCATTTCTTATGATTTTGCTCAGATATCCTTCCCATCTGGCATTGTTCTTTTTAATGGCAGGTTCAGGATTGTTAAGCAATGCAATGGCTTTCTGCTCTCCGGACATGAGTTCGTTTTCCGAAGCATAGAAAGAAATGGCAACATACGTGTTGCTGCTGTTTGATGTAGCGGTATAGTTGCTGTCATTGTCGATAACCTCAAAATCCTGTGGCAAAGTAATCTGTACGGTTTCGCCATTCGTATGGCTTGCTGTAATAATGTTATTGCTTTTTTTCAAAGTAACATCTTTGTTCCAATCTTTACCTGTTATTGAAAACTTGTTGCCCGTATTGTTCTTTATATTCAGCAGTGCAGTATTGGCCGATACAAAAAACATTCTCTGTTCTATTGAGCCGTTTTCTGAATTTGCAGTCATGTATATTTCGCCCGGGAAATACGAAATAGAGTCCGGAGTCATTTCTGTTCCGTCAATATTTACCGAAACAGCGGATTTTGCGAACCAGACTCTGTTGTCTATACTGAACGGACCGCAGAAACCGTTTATCCATTTATCCTTTTCAGGAATTGTAAATCCCATCCATGAACCGGCATCAGTGAAACATCCTACACGTCTCATATTGTGTTCGGGAGTGACTGATATGTTCAATATGTTTGGATACTGATACCTCAGACAGGTGTCAACATCTGCGTTATTTTTCATTCCGCATGATGTTCCTGCCAGACAGAGGCATGCCAGTGTGAGTGCTTTTATTGATTTATTCATATAAGTTCTGTTTTTATTCAGTTTTAAAACCATTTTTTGTGTGACATTTCTACAGGGTCTTTACCCATTGGAATATACTCAATAGTATAGCTGTAGCTTCTGTCCTCAGGAGTGATGGTATATTCAGGATGTACTTGTGCTCCCCAAGTATTGTCACCGCCTACACCCATGTTTATATCATCAATGTTAATCCATACCATATCTTTCTTTTCGATGCTTCCGCCATGTCTTCTTTCAACGTTGAACGGACGATAGGCGATGTCGTCTATCGGGAAATTCCATGCGCTAATGTTCAGAGGATTTTCACCCTTGATCAGGATACCTTCACCCTTATCATTACGGAATGCGCTCCATCTTACATCGCATTTATTTGCAGTCTCTTGAGCTCTAACGTATGGATGATACTGTTCCCAAACATCGGCGTTGTATAATCCTATCATAGCTCCGGTCTTACGGTCTATATAGTTTTCATGAGGACCTCTTCCCAGCCATGTCATCTGTTCGTATTCGGCAGGTATAACCAATCTCATTCCGAAACGTGGAATTTCAGGCAGCTGTTTTGTTCCTACACTGTAGCTCATCGTAACGTTAATCGCTCCGTTTGATGCAACCTTATAAATCGTAGTCAACTCTGATTCAGTCTCTTCCAAAGAGTATTCGGCTGTTACTACTATGATATTCTTTGCTGCATCCTTTTCAGCTTTTATGTTCATGAGTTTTTTATCCTTGCCGGCATTGTCCCATATCTTGCATCTGGCAGGAGCACCGTTGGCTACATCGTTGTCTGTCCATGCGCGTCTGAAGTTCGGACACGGACCTTCTTTTATGAATTCTTTTCTGCCATAAACCAGTGATGTGATTTCACCGTTTGCTTTGCTGAATGAAACGTTGAAATTGTCACCATTGATATTATAAGCCTCATTGTTGTCGTTCATGTTCAGATTGCCATTCAGCTTTTCTGCTTTCATTTCAGGCATATCAACCGGAAGTTTCCATTGTTCTATGGCAGCTATATGACCTTTTTCTACCAATGGCGAATTGTTTGTTGTAACAGCTTCCAGTCTCAGGAAATATTCCCTTCCGTCGGCATTCAACTCCTTGAACGGTATTTCTACCATACCGCTTTCGCGTGGAGCCAGGAAAGGCATTTTCATGCTTCCGCTTTCAATGCTTTTTCCGTCAGCTTCTACATACCATTTCAGCTCATAATTATCCAATGAAATGAAATCATGCCAGTTGGTTACCTTAATCTTGTTTTTAGTGAAGGCAACAGGAACGAAATGTACATATTGGTAAACTTTCTTCACTTCCCAGATGTGCGGATGCAAGCTTCTGTCTGAAGCAACCAGACCGTTGGCGCAGAAGTTAGAGTCGTTAGGAATACCGGCATATCCCATGTCGCCGCCATATGCCCAGATATTGTTCCCTTTTTCATCTTTCTTTGCGAATGTCTGATCTACCCAGTCCCATATGAATCCGCCCTGCAACTGGTCGTATTTATATATCAGATCCCAATAGTCCTGAAGATTACCCACACTGTTACCCATGGCATGAGCATATTCGCACATAATCATAGGTCTTGCGTCACGCTGGTTGATATGTCTTCTCAATGACCATATTCTGGCATACATAGGGCAGTAAATGTCGCTCACGCTGTCATATCCTCCACCTTCGTACTGAACAGGACGTGTCTTGTCAATGTTTTTTGTCCAGTGGTATATAGTTTCAAAGTGTTTGCCATATCCCGACTCATTGCCTAGCGACCATGTAACGATTGATGTAAAATTGCGGTCTCTCATAACCATTCTGCTCATTCTTTGCATGAAAGCACCTTCCCAATCAGGATAATTGGCAAGAGTACCGTCTTTGTGCGACATCATTCCATGACTCTCAATGTTAGCCTCATCCACCATGTAAAGGCCGTATTTGTCGCATAGATAATACCATGCATAATTGTTAGGGTAGTGGCAGTTTCTGACAGAATTTATATTGAAATGTTTCATCAGTCTGATGTCCTCAACCATGCTTTCCACAGTTATGGTACGTCCCTTCACGTTGTCATGCTCGTGTCTGTTCACACCTTTGAACAGAACGGCTTTTCCATTTATCAGTTGCATACCGTTGAACATTCTTACATTTCTGAAACCGAAAGGATGGGCAAACGATTCCAGACAATTGCCTTGTCCGTCAGATGTCGTAATCACCAAAGTATATAAGTTTGGAGTCTCGGCATTCCACGGCAAAACATCTTTAAATTGTTTTCTGATGCTGATAAGCGTATCGTTTTCATTCTCCAGTTTTTCTTCTGAGGTGAAAATTTCCTTGCCCGCATTGTCAAGAAGTCTTACGGTTACGTTGCTTCCGCTCACCGGAGAATTTACTATGGCATCAAGACTGAAATCACCGTCTTTATATTCGTTCACAAGGTCAGCGTTTAGCTTGAAATCCTTTATTCTGGTGTGTGGACGGGCATAGACGTAAACATTTCTTTCTATACCGCTATATTTCCAGTAATCCTGGTCTTCCATATACGAACCGTCGCTGAAGCGGAACACCTTTACAGCAAGTTTGTTTTTCCCTTTTTTCAGAAGTTTGGTGATGTTGAAATGTGCAGGCAGACGGCTATCTTCACTATATCCTGCCAGTTCTCCATTCACCCAGCAGTAGAAAGCGGATTCCACTCCTTCAAAATCGATATAAATATCCATTCCGTTCCAGTTTTCAGGAACTGAGAATTCTCTCACGTATGCTCCTACCGGATTATAGTCTTCCGGTTGTACTGGCGGATTGGTTGGGAAAGGATATGACACGTCCGTATATATAGGAGCGTCAAAGCCTTGAAGTTCCCAGCTGCCCGGTACTTCAATGTTTTTCCATTTTCTGGTGTTGTAACCAATCTTATGAAAGTCGGCAGGACATTCATTGTTGTTTCTTGAATATAAGAATTTCCAAGTTCCGTTTAGCGAAATTCTTCTTTCTATCTTCGGATTGACATCGAATCTTGTCACATCATCCAGTAATATTTGGTTCAAGGCAGCCTTTTCGCTTATGTATGGGATGAAATGTGCGTGCATAGGTTCGCGGTTTATCTCATTCACAAGAGGATTTTGCCAAGGCTTGTCCGAATGTGCAAAAGAAGTAAAAGCAGTAAACGACAGTATTGAGTATATAAATAGTTTCTTCATGATATCAGTTTTAAATAGAACAGAAAAAAGTAACAAGGAAAGGAACGCTGAAGTCAACCACAAATCCGTGGAAGATTGAAACCACCACAAATTCCTGTCCGCTGCATCTTGTAATGATCGGCAGTGTGGTATCCATGGTTGTAGCTCCACCTGATGATATTGGAGCCAGATTGCCGAACCATCTTACCAGTAATGGCGCAGCCAGCAGAGTTATTATTTCCCTTGTAATATTCGACAGAAGGGCTATAGTTCCTAGTTCGGCTCCTTTGTATTCGGTTATGAATATACTTGATAACGAATAATATCCGAATCCGCTACCTACAGCCATACATTCAGCCATAGTTCTGTGTGTCAACACGAAACTGGCTAAAGCTGTTCCTGCCAATGTTCCCAGTATTGTCATTACCGGTAGGAATACCAGTCTTGGATTTAATGCCCGGAAGTTCTTTATAGTTTGCGGATCATTACCGATGCTTAGCCCTACACTGAACATAAGGGCACATAAAGCATAAAAACTTATGTCTGTTTCAGCAATATTGAATGGAACAAGATTGAATAATCCTGTGAGACATCCCAACGCGAAAAAACCTACTATTATCAGACTTCCTTTCATGCTTTTCCTCCTTTCTTTCTTTTATATAGTGCATACCATAATAACCATGCTGCCACACAACTGCCTAGGATAGCGGCTATTGTTATGACAATAGCTTCCATTCCCAGAGTGGCAAGACCGTTGATGATTTGTTGGTTGCTCCCTACCTCTATTCCAAGAATGAAAAGTAATACCCAAATAAGCGTAGTAATGATAGAGCCTAGGAATTTCAGGCGATAGTTTTTTATTGCATAGCCTAAAAGAATTCCTCCGAACATTATTCCAATGACTGTGAACATAACATCATATTTATTAAGCAAAGTTCTGCATAATATTATGCAGAACTTGTATTTATATTATTTAGATGAAAGACTTTCGTTAGAATTTATTTCAGTAAGAGGTGTTGGATAGAATGATTTACTTTCAGTGAAACCGCTTCTTCCAGCACTTTCCAATTCTTCTGAAAGTTTACCCCATCTTCTTAAATCATACCATCTCATATTTTCAAGAGGGAATTCTATCATTCTTTCATGTTCAATTTGTTTTTGTACTTCATCTTGTGATGTTCCTTTCATGGCAGGCATGTCTCCATGTTTACTTCTTACTTCATTTATTAATGGAATAGCCTGTTCAGGAAATCCTTGTTTATTTAATATTTCGGCTTTCATGAGCAATACGTTGGCATATCTCATTAATGGAACATTGATAGCACAATAATTAGCTTCAAGTTCTTCAAGGGTAGAAGGTAAGAATTTTCTGAATACAGGTTTGTTATATGTAGTACCATTATTATTGAACCAATCATCATAGTTCATTCCGTAAACGTTATTGTTGTTGAAATAATCACATTGGTAAAATATTGTTTCATATAATCTACTATCGTAATTTCCTTGTTCATTAGTACCTTCTTTGGTGAATTCGTTAAGTAATTTGTTGGTAGGAAGAATTTCATCCCAACCTCCAAGTTCGGAACATGCCATCCATTTGTGGAACTGAGTTCTGTAAGAAGCACCATTCGCGGTATTCATAGAGAATTGTATTTCAAAAATCGATTCTTTTGAATTTTTGTTTGTTCCGTCGAACATACTTAAAAAGTTTTCTTCTAGTTCATAACCTTTTACGTTGTTCAAAGCCTGAAGAGCATTATTCAAATACTCTTCTTCTTTTTCCGGATATTCATAAGCCATGGTTAGGTATGCCCATCCAAGATATGAGTATGCAGCTCCACAAGTAGCTCTACCTATATTGTTGCTATCATATTCTTGTGGAAGATTAGTTGCAGCTTTAAAATCTTCTACTATAAATTTCCATGCTTCTTCTCTTGATGAAAGATTTTTATTCAAATCATTAGGGTCAGTAATATATTTGTCACGTATTATTATTTCTTCCCAATTCAATAAGAGTTGCATATGGTAAAAACCTCGCATGAATCTTCCTTCATTTATGTATTTATTTTTTTCTGTTTCCGATATAATATCATTACTGATTTCTTTTGTTTTCTCTATAATTTGGTTGGAGAAGCTTATACCTCTATAATATGATTGCCAGTAAGATGCTATTTGTGAATTACCATTTGAGTATGTAAATAAGTAAAGTTCTACCCAGTTAGGATAGTTCATAGCATCGCTACCTAATGAAACTATATCTTCTCTGTAAGCTTCTACAGGCCATTTTACTTCTGCAAAAGACCATTTATCACTGCTGTATGTCATTAAATACATTTGAGAATAACATGCTGCCAATCCGGCTTCTACGTCAGAAGCGTTTCTCCAAAAATTTTCAGAGTTTAATTGGTCTGGTGATTCTACGGTAAGAAAGTCATCACAAGAAACAAAAGCCAGACTTCCTAATAATCCAACTATAAACGAGTATATCTTTTTCATATTTTTATTCATTAATGAAGTAGTAATTTGATTATAATATTTAATTTAGAAAGTAAGCTGAGCACCGACTGTAAATGATCTGGTAAAAGGATAGATCAGTTTGTCGATACCTGTATTCAATACGTTACTTCTTGAGAATTCTGGATCAATTCCGTCGTATGCAGTTATAGTAAACAAGTTTTCTCCACTAACATAGAATCTAAGTTTTTCTATATAAACTTTTTTAGTTAATGATGAAGGTAACGTATAGCCTAACTGGAGTTGTCTTAATCTGACAAAATTTCCATTTTCCAAGAAACGGTCAGATTCTCTTGTATTTCCATTAGAGTCCTGATATATTGCACGTGGCACGTCAGTATCTGTATTTGTTGGGGTCCATGCATTAAGTGTTGATTTAAGCATATTTGAACTGGAATTCATTCCTTCATAGAAATATTTATTTCCATTATATAATTTATAGTTCCATGCACTACCTAAAACTAATGAAAGGTCAAATCCCTTATAATCTGCCGAGAAATTTAAGTTTGCTTCTAAGGCAGGTATACCAGAACCGCAGTAAACTTTATCATCTTCGTCAATAGTTCCATCATTGTTCATATCAAGGAATTTTATATCACCAGGTTTAGCTTCCGGCTGTAATAACTCTCCCTCATTGTTTACATATTGGTTTATTTCCTCCATGCTTTGGAATATTCCGTCAGTTTTGTATAAATAGAATGCTCCTATAGGTTTTCCTACTTTTGTTTGTGTTGGGAAATGTTCTGTTCCATATTTTAAACCTTCTCCGTATATCGTTTGGCCTTCGTTTGCCAATTCTAATACTTTATTTTTGGTTGTTGTTAAATTGGCACCAATAGAATAGTTGAAATCATTTATTTTGTCATTCCAGTTTAATTCTATTTCGATACCTTTATTACTCATTTTTCCAACATTTAATATAGGGTTATCAAGACCTGCTGATGGGGCCAGAACTTTTGTAATAAGTAAGTCTCTAGTTTGGCTGTAATAGTAATTGAAACTACCGTTGAGTCTGTTATTGAATAAGCCGAAATCTATACCGATATTTTTTGAATCAGTAGTTTCCCATTTTAAGGACTTGTTTTCAAGTGCACGGGCAACACTTCCAGTCCAAGCATTATCACCATTACCTCTTACATATCCTTGATACATTGTGTTATAAGTACTGATTAATGCTAGGAAGTCATAGTAACCTAAAGCATTCTCGTTTCCTAATTGTCCCCAGCTTGCTCTAAGTTTTAGATTATTTATAAAACTGTCTTTTGGGAAAAATTCTTCTTGACTTATTCTCCATCCTAAAGCAACTGAAGGGAAAAATCCCCAACGGTTGTTTACACCAAATTTAGATGAGCCATCCCATCTAACTGTAGCTTGAATTAGATATCTGTCATTATAGTTATAGTTTACGCGACCGAAGAATGATGCTCTATTATAATCCCATTTACTTCCACTGCCATCGTATGTTCCTCCAGCACCTGCATCAATAGTTGCAAATGATTGATCAAGGAATCCTGCAGGTATTTCATTAGTAACCAAATTGCCATCTTCAACTTTATAGACTGTTGTTTTACCTTCAACACCAACTGAATTCCATGTATATTTTCTGGCTGTAACAGATGTTCCTGCCATAAGATTTAAATTGTGCTTTCCGAATTGTTTATTAAAGTTCAAAACATTGTCGAATACTTGTTCTTCCCAATATGCTGTGGTTTCGGAATTATATGGGTATTCTTGTTTTGATTTAGGATCGGCTGTATAGCTAGGGGCGTGACTTGTTTCTCTTTGATGTTCTCCTCTGTAAGAATAACTTGTTTTAAAATTGAGATAGTCTGTGAAATTTATTGTTATTGCAATATTTCCACTGGTATGATATTTTTGGTCTGTTGCTTTCTGGTAATAATGGTCTGCCATTACGTTTCTATTGTTTGGCAGTCCATCAAAATTAGTTAATCCAAATCCTGATTCTTCATTCTCATTGTAAATAGGTACAAGAGGAGAAATCATATACATTTCTTTAAGTGAATATTGTGGTTGATTGCTGTTTGTATATTTGAAATTGAAGTTTGCGTCGAAATCAAATATACTTTTCTTCATATGTAGTTTCATCCTTGCATTATCTTGTTTATAGTCGTTTCCTAAGAAAATACCTTTTTCATCTGCATGATTATAGGAAATAGAGTAAAGTGCATTATCTGAGCCACCTCTTATACTAATCATATAGTTTTGGGATAAACCTTTTCTCATCATGGCATCTTGCCAGTCTGTGTCGACACTACTTTCGTTTGTGACAAATGCAGGTATTGTTACATCTGTTCCAGGGTTATCTGCAATATAGTTTTCAAACATCTGTTTGTGTACTTGTTTGTATTCTGCTGCATTTAACAATTCAAGCTTCTTAGCAACATTTGTAAAACTTATGTACGTATTAAAGTCTATTTTTGTATCACCTTTTTTACCATTTTTAGTTGTTATAATTACAACTCCGTTTGCGGCTACTGAACCGTAAATAGCTGCTGCGGCGCCATCTTTTAATACTTCCATTGATTGTATATCTGATGGATTTACATTATTGATATCTCCAGGAAAGCCATCAATAATATATAAAGGTTCATTGTCACCAAATGATTTTACACCACGTATTTTAACAGAAACTCCTGCTCCTGCATTGCCACCTGCTTTCATAATGTTTACACCGGCAATTTTTCCTTGTAAGGCTTCTGCTGGGTTTGTTGTCGCTCTTTTAGTAAGTTCTTCTACATCTACAGATGATATAGCACCTGTCATGTCACTTTTTTTCATTGTACCGTATCCTACTACGATAACTTCATCTAGCAATTCATTGTCTTCTTTTAAGGTTATATTGAATACAGTCTTTCCATTTATATGAATTTCTTGTGTCTGATATCCTACATAAGAAATGGAAAGTGTTCCATTTGGAGAGACTGAAAGGGTAAAATTACCATCAATATCTGTTATAATTCCGTTTGTTGTCCCTTTTTCTAGGACACTAGCACCTATAATAGGAGTTTTTCCACTGTCAAGTACTGTACCTGAAATTTCTATAGTTTGGGCATCTCCCAAAACTGGAAACATAAAAAAGAATAGCAACACTAGTTGCTTTACTTTTGAGTAAACTCTTGTTCTTTCCATTTTATTCATTTTTAAGTTATTAATAGTGGATAATAATTATTTGCTGTTACTACAAAAATATTTTTATTAATCTATTAAAACAAAAAAATGATATTTATAAGTATCTACAAAATGCTTTGTAATTAAACTTAAATAATCTACAAGTATATATATAATGTCTTGTTTATTAGATGTTTAATATCGTCAATACTATATACAAATGTACTTATATTGTTATCTTTTTATATTTGTTTTATATATTCTGTTAAATCGGTTTCGCTGTTTAAATTTAAAGCTTTTCTTAGTCTATATCTATTCATATTGATAGTTTTAGGTGTCGTTCCGGTTAAAATTGCAATTTCTTTTGCCGACATGTCTGTTCTCAATAGGCATGCTAGATGCTTTTCTCCATTAGTTAGTTTTGGGTGTTTTTTCTCGAGTCTTTCTAAAAAATCATTATTGATGTCATTGGTTGTTTTCAATGTTAAACTATTTGTTTTGTCGTTGTCTTGATATTGCGTAATAATTGCATTAATTTTTTTTAGATGTATTGTAACTTCGTTGCCATTTAATTTATAGCCTTGTTTTATAAGTTCTTTTATTTTTTCAAGAAGTTCATTTCTACTTTTAAGAAATGCAGCCATATTTGTCATTTGCTGTTTATTATTTTCTAAAGTCAATTGTGCATTCATTAATTCCATATTCTGCAAATTTACTTTTTGCCTTGCTATTTCATGTTGTGATTGTTCCAGTTTATATTGCGCTTTAATCAGTGCCAATTTTTTCTTTCTTTTCGATCGCTGTGTTAATAGGATTGTTATTATTGTTACTAGGCTGGATATTATAATTATTCCATATATATTTTTTTCTAGTCTTTGAATTCTGTATTCTTGTTTTTTTATTTCGTTTTCCCTTATAACCTCATTTAATTTTTCTTCTGCTATATTCAATTCTATTTTTCTTAGATTGTTTTCGCTAAGCAGTTCTTGCTTTAATGAGTTAAGTTTTGATTGGTATTCAAATGCCTTTTGGTAATTACAAGATTGATCATATAATATAGAATAATATTCGTAGTTATCACATATAATTCCTTTTGCACCTATTTCATTAGCAATTGTATATGCTTTAGCTAGAGCTTTTTGGGCATTGCCGTAATCATTATCATAAATATATAGTCTTCCCAGATTATTATAGTTTTCGGCTAAAGACCATTGTGCGTCAAGATTTTTGTTTATTATTATGGCTTCCTGAATATATTCTTTTTGTTTTTTCAGATTTCCATGATATAGACACAGATTATTAAGATTGGCCGATATCCCTTTAAAATTTTTTATGGCTCTGTTTATTTTCAGTGCTTCCAATAGGAACTTTTCAGATTGGACATTTTCATTCATGTGATTGTGAATCAAGCCCTTATTGTTGTAAGCAGATGCCAATTTAGTGGAATCATTGTTGGCTTTGAATATAGATACAGCATTGTCATTTAATTCAATAGCTTTTTGAAAATCAGATATGGCACAGTAACATATAGACATAAGATTATATATTTCACCTTTTAGGTTTGATTCTTGGTTGAATGAGTTAAGGTCTATCTTATATAAAGAGTAAAGGCTTTCGTCATTGTTTCCAAGTAATCTTTCTGCCAGTGCTTTAATAAACAATAGTTTGACTATATCGTTTTTATCATCCGTTTCTGTAAGTGCCTTTGATGCAAGGAAAACTGTTTGTTGTGGATTTGTGTATAATCCATTTTCGGCTTTTCTTATTATATCTTTAATATCACTATTTGAAGCAAAAATATTGCATAATGAACTTATATATATAAATATTGTAATAATTAGATAGCTTTTCATGTTTTGAAGTGTCCTTTTAGATTTGATATTGCACAAATATAATACATATTTGTTATTAAACATTGTTTACTTCTTTGATATTTCCTTAATAAAGGCTTAAATATTTCAATTTGTGTTATAAAACATGCTTTTTCTCTTGAAAAATTTGCAGATTAAAATTTACTCCTTACCTTTGTACTGTGTTTTTCATAGTATTAGATTTAAGGTTAATAAAGGTTGGAGTACAGCGGTACTCCTTTTTTTATGTCCGTATTTTTGGCTTTTAGAACTCAATATAAAGCGTGCGCACGTTTGACCTTAAATGTGCGCACGCTTCAATTAAGACGCGGGCACGTTTTACTTAAAACGACAGTGCGTTTTTTTATAGAATTATTACTCGGAATTTTTATATACAAAAAGGAGGTTTCAGCCGAATAAAACTGAAACCTCCTTTGTCGTTTATGAGGTATAATCTATTATCCTATATTTTTAACTTTAATCAGATATTCTGCTATTTGTACGGCATTCAGTGCGGCACCTTTCTTGATCTGGTCACCCACAATCCAGAATGTAAGTCCGTTTTCGTCTGCCAAATCCTTACGGATGCGACCAACGTAAACTGGATCCTTGCCTGCAAGGAACAATGGCATAGGATATTCTTTTTCAGCAGGGTTGTCCATAAGAACAAGTCCTTCGCCTTTTGAGAAAGCTTCGCGAGCCTCTTCTACTGATACAGGACGTTCTGTTTCAATCCAGATGCTTTCAGAGTGTGAACGAAGAGCAGGAACACGAACACATGTTGCGCTTACCTTAACGTCAGAGTGCATGATCTTGCGTGTTTCGTTGTACATCTTCATTTCTTCCTTTGTATATCCGTTTTCAGTGAACACGTCAATCTGAGGAATCAGGTTGAAGGCAAGCTGGTAAGCGAACTTTTCAACTTTTACAGGTTCGTTTGCCAATACCTGACGATACTGCTCATAAAGTTCGTCCATAGCTGCTGCACCTGCACCGCTGGCTGCCTGGTATGTTGATACGTGAACACGTTTGATATGTGTCAGGTTTTCGATGGCTTTAAGTGCCACAACCATCTGTATAGTAGTACAGTTAGGGTTTGCGATGATACCGCGAGGGCGGTTCAATGCATCCTCTGCGTTAACTTCAGGAACTACCAATGGAATGTCGTTATCCATACGGAAAGCACTTGAATTGTCTATCATTACCGCTCCGTACTTGGTGATTGTTTCCGCAAATTCTTTTGAAGTACCAGCACCGGCAGAAGTAAAGGCAATGTCAACACCTTTAAAATCATCGTTGTGCTGCAGAAGTTTGACTTCGATTTCTTTTCCACGGAATGTGTATTTTCGTCCTGCACTACGTGAGGAACCGAACAAAACTAATTCATCTAAAGGAAAATCTCTTTCTTCGAGCACTCTCAGGAACTCTTGTCCTACGGCTCCGCTCGCACCAACAATTGCTACTTTCATGTCTTTATAAATCTATTAAGTTAATATTTCCCTAACTATTATATATTCGTAAATTTTAGTCGTATTGTATCGTTTGTTATTATTTAGACTGCAAAAATAAAACATTCTGACTGATAAATATTGAAACTCGGAACTTTTTTTCTATTTTTGTTCAATAAATGAAAAATTACGATACGAATTTATGAAAGATTTGCTCAATTTACTAGACCTTGATTTTCATTTCCCCATAACAGACCCGACGTGGATTTTCTTTTTGGTGCTGGTAATCATATTGCTTGCTCCTATTATCTTGGAAAAACTGCATATTCCGCACATCATAGGAATGATATTGGCCGGAGTCGTTATCGGTGAGCATGGATTTAATATCCTGGCGCGCGACAGCAGCTTTGAACTGTTCGGGAAAGTAGGACTGTATTATATCATGTTTCTTGCCGGTCTGGAAATGAATATGGAGGACTTCAAGAGCATACGTGGAAAAGCGATGGTATTGGGGTTGTTGGCCTTCGTCATTCCGTTGGGCATCGGTTTTTGGACCAATGTAAACATCTTGGGCTATGGAGTCGTCTCTTCGGTATTGCTTGCCAGTATGTATGCGTCGCATACTCTTATCGCTTACCCCATTGTCATCCGTTACGGCATAAACCGCCATCGGGCTGTAGGTATCGCGGTAGGGGGTACGGCGGTGACAGATACCCTTACTTTGCTTGTGTTGGCAGTCATCGGCGGCCTGTATAAAGGCGAGACTTCGGATATGTTCTGGGTATGGCTGGTGTTGAAAGTGTTAGTGCTTGGAGCCATCATTATGTACACTTTCCCGCCTATAGCCCGCTGGTTCTTCCGCCGTTATAGTGACAATGTGGTGCAATATATTTTTGTCATGGCGATGGTGTTCCTTGGTGCCGGACTGATGGAAATCGTTGGCATGGAAGGTATATTGGGAGCGTTCTTGGCCGGATTGGTATTGAACCGTTTGATTCCTCACGTGTCACCGCTGATGAATCATTTGGAGTTTGTGGGTAACGCGTTGTTCATCCCTTATTTCCTTATAGGTGTCGGCATGCTGATAAACGTAAACGTGTTGTTCGGGCATATAGATTCTATAAAGGTAGCTTCTGTGATGATTGTGGTGGCATTGGTCGGGAAATGGATAGCTTCGTGGTTGACTCAGAAGATTTTCCGGATGCGTGCCGTGGAGCGTGAGTTGATGTTCGGGCTGAGCAACGCGCAGGCGGCGGCCACTCTGGCGGCGGTATTGGTGGGTTACGACATTATCCTTCCCTCCGGTGAGCGGCTGTTGAACGAAGATGTGTTGAACGGGACGATTTTGCTTATATTGGTGACATGTGTTGTCAGTTCGTTCATTACCGAACACACGGCCAAGCAGATTGCCACGAGCGACGATGTAGGCTTGGATGAAGGCAAAGAGCATGAAAAAGAGCGTTTCCTGGTTCCTATAGCTAATCCGGAAACTTTGGAAAGCTTGATGAGTTTGGCGTTGGTCTTGCGCAACGAAAAGATAAGCGACAATTTGGTTGCGCTTAGTGTCATCAACGACAACAACGATTCGGTGAAGCAGGAAATGCGAAGCAAGCGTAACTTGGAGCGGGCGGCCCAGATAGCAGCGTCAACCAATGTGCGGATGAAGACTGTTAGCCGTTTTGATTTGAACATAACAACAGGCATTCTTCATACGGCAAAGGAATGTGATGCGACTGACATTATCATAGGTTTGCATTATAAGGCGAGCATCGTTGACTCTTTTTTCGGTAACATGACAGAGAATTTGTTGAAGAATACATATTTGCAAGTGATGATTGTGCGTTTCCTGATACCTGTCAATACGTTGCGCCGAATAATTGTGGCGGTGCCTCCAAAAGCCGAGTTCGAGCACGGTTTTACCAGATGGATAACATATATGTGCCGTTTGAGCAGCCAGCTTGGGTGCAGGGTGCATTTTTATGCTCCTTTGCGTACTTTGGGATACATCAGCGGTTTTATACAAAAGAAATTCAAGGACACGCGCACCGTTTATTCCGAACTTGAGAATTGGGAAGACTTGTTGTTGTTGACCGGGCAGGTTAATTACGACCATCTGCTGGTTATTGTAAGTGCGAGGTGCGGGTCTATTTCTTACGATTCTTCTTTCGAGAAACTTCCGACGCAGGTCTCCAAATATTTCAATAACAACAGCATCATGCTGCTCTATCCTGAACAAAAAGGCGATCCTAACGAGAGTCTTTCTTTCTCCGACCCGCACGGATGGGCAGAGACGCAATATTATGATAAAGTAGGTAATTGGATTTATAAATGGTTCAAAAAGAATTCGTAAATTGGCAGCAGCGCACGGAACTGTTGCTGGGAAGAGAAAAAACGGAGCGGTTACGCCGTGCCCATGTACTGGTGGTAGGTTTGGGAGGAGTAGGGGCGTATGCTGCCGAGATGTTGTGCCGTGCAGGCATAGGGCACATGACTATAGTAGATGCCGATACCGTGCAGCCTACCAATATTAACCGTCAGCTTCCGGCACTTCATTCCACGTTGGGGCAATACAAGGCAGATGTGCTTGCCACACGTTTTCGCGATATTAATCCCGATATACGATTGGATGTATTGCCTGTATATTTGAAGGATGAAGCTATTACGGAGTTGCTGGACAGTGAAAGGTTTGATTTTGTTGTTGACGCCATTGACACCGTGGCTCCGAAATGTTATCTTATATATAATGCTTTGAAGCGAGGGCTAAAGATAGTCAGCAGCATGGGGGCAGGTGCCAAGAGTGATATTACGCAGGTCAGATTTGCCGATTTATGGGAGACTTACCATTGCGGACTTAGCAAGGCTGTGAGAAAACGTTTGCAGAAAATGGGGATGAAGCGGAAATTGCCGGTGGTGTTCAGTACAGAGCAAGCAGATACGAATGCCGTCGTATTGGTAGATGACGAGCAGAATAAAAAATCGACTACAGGCACTGTGAGCTATATGCCGGCGGTGTTCGGGTGTTATCTGGCTGAATATGTGATAAAGAGAATCTAAACATTCCTGAGATATGATAGAGATAGAAGGAATAACGAAAAGTTTTGGACAACTTCAGGTGTTGAAAGGTATAGACTTGAATATTGATAAAGGTGAGGTCGTGAGTATTGTAGGACCGAGTGGAGCGGGAAAAACCACGCTTCTTCAGATAATAGGCACTCTTGACAGAGC
Organism: Bacteroides sp. ET336; assembly: GCF_024733815.1. Lineage (NCBI taxonomy): Bacteria > Pseudomonadati > Bacteroidota > Bacteroidia > Bacteroidales > Bacteroidaceae > Bacteroides > Bacteroides sp. ET336. The sequence goes on along the minus strand of NZ_JANRHK010000014.1, from coordinate 5,073 downwards.
TGATTCGGGTAGGGTAATTATAAACGGTACTGACGTAAGCCGCATGAAAGAGAAAGAACTGTCTGCGTTCAGGAATAAGGAGATAGGTTTCGTTTTTCAGTTTCATCAGTTGCTGCCTGAGTTTACTGCATTGGAGAATGTCACTATTCCTGCCTTGATTAAAGGAGTTTCAGCTACAGATGCTCGCAAGCAGGCACTTGAAATGCTGAACTTTTTAGGATTGTCAGACCGTGCATCACATAAGCCGGCAGAACTCTCGGGTGGAGAGAAACAGCGTGTGGCTGTGGCAAGGGCTTTGATAAACAATCCGGCTGTAGTGTTGGCTGATGAACCTTCGGGAAGCCTTGACACTAAGAATAAGGAGGAACTACACAATCTGTTCTTTGAATTGCGCGATAAGCTGGGGCAGACTTTCGTAATAGTAACTCATGATGAAGGACTTGCCGGCCAGACTGACCGGACTATTCACATGCTGGATGGAAGGATAGTTTAATTAATAATGAATAATTAAAAATTAATAATTATGAGTTGACAAGGCTACAGTTACAAGTTAATAGAAAGGCTCTCCATCCGTATGGCAACCTTGTCAACTTGTAACCTTGTCAACTAACTTAAAAACTTAAAATATATGAGTCATATTAGATTGGGAGAATACAACCTTCTGGAAGTCGTAAAGGAAGTTGATTTCGGGGTTTACCTTGATGGTAGCGAAGATGGAGAAATATTGTTGCCTACACGTTATGTACCTCAGGGATGCAAGCCTGGTGACGTACTGAATGTGTTTATTTATCTCGATATGGACGAACGCCTGATTGCAACTACATTGCAACCTTACGTTAAGGTGGGCGAGTTTGCATGTCTGGAAGTGGCATGGGTGAACCAGTATGGTGCTTTCCTTGACTGGGGACTTATGAAAGACCTTTTCGTACCTTTCCGCGAGCAGAACATGAAGATGATAAAAGGAAATTCGTATGTAGTTCATGTACATCTTGACGAGGACAGCTATCGTATAGTGGCATCGGCGAAAATAGAAAAGTTCCTTTCGAAGGATATGCCGGAATATAATCCTGGCGATGAGGTGGAGGTCCTTATATGGCAGAAGACAGATTTGGGATTCAAGGTAATTGTTGACAATAAGTTCAGTGGTATGATTTTCAAGAACGAGATATTTACCGATGTGCGTACAGGCATGAAGATGCATGCATACATAAAGCAGATACGTCCTGACGGCAAGATTGACCTTGAACTTCAAAAGGGTGGAGTGAAAAAGGTGGAAGACTTTTCAGATACTCTTTTGGAATATATCCGTAGTAACGGTGGTTCTACACCATTGAACGACAAGACTGACGCAGACGTGATATACAGCACTTTCGGGGTAAGCAAGAAGACCTTCAAGAAGGCTGTGGGTGACTTGTACAAGAAGCGCCTGATTGTTCTCGAAGGTGAACAGGGAATACGTCTGGCCTGATAATAGCAGTATGTAGGATTTATCCTATGTCATGTAGGAACATTCCTAAAAACGTTTGGGAATATTCTGTTGTAGGGGGATTTTTATCCTCCTATTTTTGTATCAGGAAATTAAAACGGTAAGATTATGAAGAGAAGATTTTGTTTAATGATTATGGCAGTTGCAGCCTTTATGTTTGTGTTGCCTGCCGGTGCCTTCGATTTGGGCGACGTCAGGGTTAATGCCCGCTTCCTGACTGACAGGATGGCATTCGAACTGAAGTTGAACGAACGTCAGTATAATGATTTGTATGAGATCAATTTCGACTTTTTCAGTAATGTCGATCCTTATCTGGCGGCTTTGTCAAGGGCGGATGCCAGAGCCATGGATGCGTACTACAGGTATCTTGACGAGAGAAACGATGACCTGAGATGGATATTGTCGAATACGGCATATGTGAAATTCATGTCGATAGACTATTTTTTCCGTCCTATATATGCAATGAATAATGTATGTTATGTACGTGTATATAAAGTTTATCCAGACAGACGTTTTTACTATTACGGATTGCCTCCGCACTATTATACTTACAGAGGAGCACACGCACGTGCACATTGTGGTGGAGTAAGTTATTATAAGAAGAATTTCAGAAAGTATTATAACCACAAGGTATATGCGGGACATTATCAGTGTCGCCCGGAACACAGACCGCATGATTTTGGAAGACCTGAACCTCCGGTACGTCCGCCACGTCAGGTGTGTCCGCCGTCACGACCTATTCCTCCGTCAGTGTCACGTCCGCCAAAGCATGACAATGACAAGCATGACAGATACGAACGACGCAACGAAAGAAAGGAGAAAAGGAGCAATGTCAGAAAACCGAATGACAGGAACTTTTCACGTAGCGCAAATGAAAGCACCCGTAGAATAATGCGGGAAATTTGAAACAGCATCAATTAATTCTTTTTATTATATCTCTCTTGTTACAGTTAGTATTTTTTTTCTAAGGAAATGTTTTCAGGATAATAAAAGCCGACCATACTTACTTGTGGGTAATAAACTGGTATGGTCGGCTTTTTATATAATTGTTTATATATCCGTATTATTTCAGTGTCAGAGGTACTCCTTTATAGAAATCAAGAATCTTCGTACGGAATATATAGTCGTATTTGGCCTGAAGCTTTTCCGAGATTGCTTTCATCCAGCTTGTACGGCTTTCGTTGTATTCGGTGGCATTGGCCTTACCTTCTGCATATTTTTCTTTCATAAGGTTGAAAGATGCTTCTGCAGCCTCGTCGGCTGTCAAGCTGCTTTGGTATCTGCTTTCGGCGCCAAGTGCATTGTAATATGCTTGTTGTATTTCTTTGTATAAGGCTTTTTTGCTGTCTTCAAGTTGCCAGTTCAGGGTGTTCTGCTGTATTCTGGCACTTCTTACCTGGTTTCTTGTGCCGAAGCGGTTGAATATAGGAACACTAAGCTGGAAACCGAAATACTGGCTGAAATTGTCCCTTAACTGTGAACCGAATACAGGATTCTTCATGCCTGCTACCTTGTAATAGTTTGTACTAAGGCCGGCTCCGAAGCTTAATTGAGGGAAATAAGCGCTTTTGGCTATTTTCACTGACTTGGCGGCTCCTTCAAGACGGTATTGTGCCGCTTTAATTGATGGTTTGAACAGTATAGCCTGATTGTAAATGTCAGTAGGTGAGGTTATGCTGCTCATATACTCTTCCATCTCGGCTGTTGGAGACACAATGGAAAAGTTGTCCGGTGATGGAAGTTCCAGCAATTGGCTCAAATCCAGTAAAGCCAATTTGTAGTTGTTGTCTGCCTGTACAGCCGACAACTGGTCCTGTGCCACTCTGGATTTTGCTTCAAGCCATTCTGCTTCAGATGCCTTTCCGGTTTTGAAATACGCTTCCTTTTGCTCTAGCATTTCTTTGCTGAGTTCAACCTGTATGTGTGCCACCTGGGCAAGCTCGTCGTTGAAGAGTACTTGCAGATAGGCTGACGCAACCTGTATGCTGATGTCTTCTTTTGCTTTATTCAGGTCTTCGGTTGCAGCCTGCAGGTTAAGTTTTGCAAGGGCTATGTTGTTAGTTATCTTCAGTCCTGTGAAAAGCGGTATGCTTGTATTCAGGCTGAATGCCGTGTTTTGGGTGTTAAGGCTTTGATACGTATTGTCTGCCTGGATGCTTCGTCCGAAGTTGAAAGAGTGCGATGCACTGCCGTTCAAGTCCGGCAATCTGCTCCATTTGGCTGTATTAAGCTCTACTTCGCTCTGCTCTTTTGACGCTTCCTGCTGTTTGATATTGAGATTGTTCTCTATGGCATGTCTGATGCATCTTTCTAGGTCCCATTTTTCCTGTGAGTATGCATTTGCCGATAGCAGAATCATCAAAGCCGAGGTTATGATTATGTTGTTCTTCATTTCAGTTTCCGATTAAACTGTTATACATTATTCTTTCTTTAGTCCGCGGACAAACTCGTTCTCTTTCAGTCCTGATTTTATTTCAACGTTAATTCCGTCGCTGACTCCGGTTATGACACTTTTGCGCTCGAATTTCTGACCTGACACGCTGTCGGTGAGCAGGAATACGAAAGTGGAGTCTCCCTTGAATTCCAATGCGCTTTCGGGTATGCTGAGCACATCGTTTGCTCTCTGAAGTTCCATTTCGGCATTTGCACTATATCCTGAACGGATTGTAACACTGTCGGGCACTGTAATGGCAGCTTTGATTTCAAACTGGTTGGCCCCGTTGTTTTCCACGCTTTTAGGTGAAATGTATTCCAATGTTGCGTTGAACGACATATCCTGTAGCGCACCTAAAGTAATCTTTACAGGTATTCCTACGGTTATTTTTCCAACTTCTGTTTCGTCAACGTTTCCACGGAAAATGAGGTCGCCCATGTCGGCAACGGTTGCAATTGTCGTACCGTCATTGAAAGTGTTACTCATGATTACCGAGTTACCCACTTTAATAGGTACGTCAAGTATCAGTCCGTCGATAGTGGAACGTATCAGTGTGCTGCTGAATGAAGCACTGTTCTTGGTTATACCTTCCTTGATGATTTCCAGATTGTCCTTTGCTGCCTGTATCTCTTCGCGTGCCTGTTTGGTTGTGAGCAATGTCTTTTCATATTCTTCGCTGCTGACCAGTTTCTTTTCGTAAAGTTTTTCCATTCTTTCAAGGTCAATTTCTGCCTGGCGGCCATTCATCTCGGCCAGACGCACACGGCTTTCTGCAGAATTGAGCTGTCCCAATTCAGGAATAACTTTCACTTTGGCTATCACTTCTCCTTTTTTTACTGTTTCTCCGGCTTCTTTATATACTTCTGATATGATACCTGAAATCTGTGGCTTTATCTGTACCTCGTCTCTAGGTTCTATCTTTCCTGTAGCCACGGTTGTTTGTACGATGTTTGATTTTACTACTTTCAATACGTTGTATTCAACGTCTTTTGGCTGTGATTTCTGGTAAAGGAATACGAAAGTTCCGATGAACAGCAGTGCTATGACTACCATTATACCGATTCTGATAAATTTCTTCATATGATTTGTTTTTTTAAGTTTCCTGTTTTTATGTGTTATCTAGCTATAAATGACTGACAAATAACTCTTAATT
>NZ_JANRHK010000013.1:0-105362 GCF_024733815.1 Bacteroides sp. ET336 | reverse complement strand
GTATGACAAGGACGGGCTGCTCGTCAAGGCACAGAACGCGGAGAACCTGCTGGAGTTCACCCGCGACAGGAAGACAGGGCTGGTCACCGGGGAAAAGCAGGGAGAATATACCGTCAGCCGCACGTATGACAGCGAGGGAAACTGCACCCGCATCACCAGCAGTCTGGGAGCGGACATCCGCCATACATACGACCGGGAGGGTAATTTGCAGACCATGCAGGCGGGCGAGGGCTGGCAGGCGTCCTGGGTGCGTGACAACACGGGACTGGAGGTGCAGCGCACCTTCTCCGGCGGTGTGACCGTCAGGACGGAGCGCGACCGTTTCGGGCGCGAGGTGCGCAAGTCGGTGCGTGCAGGCAGCATCGAGCGCGGGGCGTACCGTTATGAGTGGGGTATTGCCAACCGGCTGCTCGCCAAGGAGAACGAGCTGACCGGGACGCTCATGCGCTACGATTACGACCGTTTCGACTTCCTCATCCGTCAGGAAACGACAGACGGCTCTGAAACGGACGTGATTTACCGCGTGCCGGATTTCGTGGGAAATCTTTTTGAGACACCGGAGAAGAAAGACCGCAAATACGGTGCGGGAGGACGATTGCTGGAAGATCCGAATTGTTTCTACCACTACGACGACGAGGGCAACCTCGTTTTCCGCGAGTTCAAGGAGCTGCAGGACAACAACGTGGTCCATGACCGCAAGCGCATGGAGAAGGAACGCGGCATCCGCTGCCTGGCAACAGGCACGGGCTGGCTCTACGAGTGGGCGTCCAACGGTATGCTGAAGAAAGTGATACGTCCGGACGGCAGGCCCGTGGAGTTCCGTTATGATGCGCTGGGGCGCCGTACCGCCAAGCGGTATTTCGACAAGGTCACACGTTGGGTGTGGGACGGCAACGTGCCTTTACATGAATGGTGCTACAAGGTAACGGAAACACAACAGGACGAAGGAGGAAACACCGCTCCAAAAGAACCGGCAGAAGATATTACCACCTGGGTGTTCGAGGCGGACACGTTTGTGCCTGCGGCAAAGATACTGGGCGATAAGCAGTTTTCCATCGTATCCAACTACATGGGCACACCCATCCAGATGTACGACGAGCAGGGGAACAAGACCTGGGAATGTTCCTTGGATATTTACGGCAAAGTCGTTAACTTTGTGGGAAAATCCCGATATGATTGTCCTTTCAGATTCCAGGGACAGTATGAGGATATTGAAACTGGACTGTATTATAATAGATTCAGGTATTATGATGCTAATATCGGAAGTTATATTTCTCAGGATCCTATAAGGTTACTTGGAAATAATCCTACCTTATATGGATATGTAAGTAACCTAAATTTATTCATCGACCTTTTTGGATTAGAAACATACTTTACAAGATTAGGAAATTTTGGAGAAAAGAGAGTTATGGAAGCATTAAACAAATCAGGGAATTACACATATATATTTCAAGTCCAAAATGCCGCTAATCAAGGTATAGATATAATAGCTAAAACCAAAGATGGGTATTATGATGTGTTTGAAGTAAAAACAACAAGAGGAAGCAAAGCCCCATCATTATATGGCGATCAACTAATGCCTAATGAATTTATCATAAATCGGCTACTTAAAGCTAACAATAATACTGAAGCTTTTCGTATCAGTCAAGATAAAGTTGAGCAAATATTATCTAATATGGGCAGAAAGTATCTTATTGAAGTAAAAGTCGGAAATGGTTACAAAGGACGATGGTATGTAAAAGGAATGGAACAAAAAGATTGGATTACTGAAGCAAAAAAACAAAGGAAAAAACATTAATGAATATGAATAAAAAGATAAAAAAAATATTGGAAAAGTCTGTAAATGAAGAGCCTAATGCATTCATGGAAGAACATAAGCAAAAAATAGTCCTTTTTGCAAAGAGTCCTCATATTGCTACATTAGACTATTTATCTATGCGATTAGTTGCTAGTTTCTACTTGCAAAAATACTGTAAATTATTTTGGTATAACCCTAATGAAAATAACTTTTATTTAATTTTAGATTATTTATTTTACTATTTTTCAAGCTATATTGTTTATTTTTCAGACTCAAATCGAAAAAATGAATTAGTGAATCAAGTCGGATTAGCATCTGCTTTTTTGGGAGTTTTGACTTTTTTCCAAAAAAAAGAATCCGATATTATGCTATGTATTTTAATTGAAAGAATAGATGATGTATTAAAGAGCGATTTTCCTTATGTATACTATCAAGATACAATTCTGCAAGAATCAATTGTTATGTATGATAAATATTATAATAAAAACAACAGCCACTTATTAAATATTTATGCAAAAAAGGAATTTAATTCCATATATGCCAAGTTGATAGACAATATCTGTACAGATGACACGAATCTTTTAAACCAACTAATAGATGATATTTGTATCTATCATTTACGCAAATGTAATGACAACAACTTCTCTAAAAATGAGTTCTATTTTACAGAATGGCAATTAATTCCGACAGAAATAATAGTATTATTACGTTATCGATACATTCAAGGCAAATGTATTAACTTTATAACAAACGAACTGATAAAAGATTTTATTCCATTTTTAACAGCAAAAGCATTCACTCTTTCAGAAGAAACCAGCCTATTTAAAGATAAACTTTATAATACATATCTTAACAAGGCTATAAAATCTTTGAATAATTCAAAGGTAATGGATATATTAAATTTATAATTTATGAATACTGACAAGACAACTCATTTTATGCCCAAAAATCAATATACTGAAGTCTCTAAAGAGATAACTGAATTTGTAGATAAATACACTCAAGATAATATTGGTAATAATGCAAATATTATTATCAAGACATTTGATGCCAATCATAATAGATGGTTTCATATAGTACCATTTATGGAAGATTGCAAAGGATATGCAGAGGCCCTTATGCGTTATTGTATTGCGGTTGACAATCAGCCAACATATGAATCCCTGCAAAAATTGTCTTCATACATATCAGAATTTGAAAATTACAACTTGGCACATCATGCATATCGTAAAGATCTATATTATTCCCTTGGCATCGCTTGGCATCGTCTTGGGAAAATATATGACAAATTTGCTATAGAGGCATTTAAAAAATATATATTCTACCTTCTTGGCCTATCAAGCCATACATCCTATTCCCCCATTTGCTACTCTTTCAGGAAATGCACAACCTACCTTTATCAGTCACTAGCATTAGAGCAACTGAATCTGTCATCTCCCTGTACATTTAATGACCCATTTGATAGCCCTATTATCAGCCTGCTAGACAAAAATGATGAAATAGCAATGCTAATTAAATCTGCCTATCTTGATTGCGTTAAAATATCATGTTTTGTAAGTAACGTAATGCAGCCATTCCATGAAGACGGAAATATATTGGGGGAAATTGTACGAGATAAAAGGAAACAAGAAGATAATACTTCAGAAGAATTTCAAAATGAATTAATGTGGGCACATTATGCCGACTATCATAGGGGGATATGTATCAAATATCATTTTCCAAACTCTTTAACCAGTCTCTATTCTGAACCTGGAACATCTGTTAAATACTTCAGAGATGTCCAATATAAGGATGACTTATCTGTTCTGACAGAGAAAGATAGTATAACTATTGAAGATGCTTTTTTCGCTAAAAGTAAAGCTTGGAAATACGAAAATGAGCTTAGGCTAATTCTGTGCGATCCGAACAGTACCGGTCTGTACGATTCTATTGATATTCCAAACTGTATTGAAGCAATATACTTTGGAGTAAATTGTGCAAATAAAGATATCAAAGTCATCAGAGAAATAATGAAGAATAAGGAACTTATAACAAAACAAGAAAGAATAGTGAACGACAAACGTGAAACTGTTGAAACAAGGACTCCTATTAGCTTTTACCAAATGGAGTTTGATTCTAAAAAATTCGGTTCACTTATAGCCAAGAAATTACAATGATAAGACAATGAAGGAGAAAGAGAGAATAGATAATTTCCAAATTGGAAATGTTTATGCTGTTGAACTAATAAATAAGACATGAGGGATTATTCAATTATGTCATATTAGCAAAGTTGAAAATGTTTGTTTTCTAACTTATGCCTTGTTTGATATAAATGAAAAATCAATATCAACGTTAAAGAATGAAATTTTGAAATATGATTTATTGACTCCATTTATTGTTGCTACTCTTTCAGAACGTCCTACAAAAGGGATAATGCTGTAAGAACAATGTCTTAATCGATTTAATTCTAACTGATTGAATATTTAACAATAAATACAGTTGTATCTTAAGTGAATATTTTATGAAAGAATTGCTTATATATTATAATTTGATACTTTGAATTTAATGTTCTTATTGGTATATTGCTAATTATCAGACTGATAATTTTATCTTATATCGGACTGATGTTATAATAATGATACATCATAATTCTAATTATATCTATGAGCCAATACAATAACATTTTTATAAGCAGAGAAGATTTTCTGGATTATAAAGCAAAAGGAATTCCGTTTACCGGATTTGTAATAGGAGAAGGGTATGCTTTTGTACAATATCAGGAGTATCACGAGGATATGGATGGAACAGTCATGGATATAAACGACAATATACCATCATACCAGATATGCATACCTAACATTGTCCAAGTCCAATGTATTGATACATCAAAGGAAATGATAAAAAAAAGCCTTAGAGGGCTATTTAGCAAAAATGGATACGCAAGATATGTTGTGTGTGAAGGGGATACCTTAGCATATATTGCAGAAATGTTTGACGTTACTGTTGAAGAATTAAAAAGTTGGAACGAGCTGTCAAGTGAAAGTTCAATATCAATTGGACAAAAATTATTAATAATTGACATAACGGAAAGAAGGATTATAGATATACTTCACACGGTAGATAATGGAGAAATTAAAGAAGCTGGAGCTTTAACTTCTCTTGAATTTTGGTTGGATTCACCATCCGACAATTTTCTTGAAGGCATAGGTAAAATAGCGGCCAACATGCTTTATAGCACGATCAATTCTCCTGTTGTCTTTTTTACAGGTCATACTTTAGCTGGAGCAAGTCAATTACCGGAAGAACAGTTTGAAGCCTTTTTGGATATAATATCGTATCCTTTTTTGAAAGGAATCAAAGCTATTGGCTTTTGCGGTAAAGTCAACAAAGGATTAAAAGGATATAATCAATTCCTAAAAACAAAACAATATAAGATGTATAAACCTTCAGGCAAAGGTTGGCAAAAAGAAGCAAGCAAAAAATTCAAGCAGGCAAGAGAACATTATATTATGCATCATAGAGCTAAAGAATACTGGGATAATGTAAACGAGGGGATTTCGACATGGAATGAATTCTCTAAAGATAATAATGATTGATATGGTAGGATTATAATATTTAGGCAAATACATTATTGGGTTATGGTATAAATATGTAAAACGAAAATATATACTTTATATGGAGTTTGAAGTTCATCTTTCTAATTTTTTTATTGTGCTTGGAAGTATGTAGTGGCTCTCATATTAGGCATAACAATTATTTATTTTTCAATTAAATAAGAAAAGCAGAATGGCTAATATCATCACATTAGAACGAATAGGAAAATTCATCATTTGGTTTTGGAATAAGTATATTAAGAAAAGATATATACCTTATATTGACCTTGAATTTCATTATCCCAACTATCTCTTTATAGCACTGGGATGTCTTGTTGTTGCCATTTTTTTTGTCATTGCAATTACTTATTTTTCAATTAAATAAGGGAAGCAGAATGGCAAATATTATAACATTGGAACGGATAGGGAAATTCATCATCTGGTTTTGGAATAAGTATATTAAGAAAAAATATATACCTTACATTGACCTTGAATTTCATTATCCCAACTATCTCTTTATAGCACTGGGAAGTATTGTAGCTGCTATTGGACATAGCAATTATTTAAGGTGAGTTCGATATAATCCAAAACATCGTGAGTTGCCCGTCTTTGACAAAATAAAGGTCAATGGCTGGCTTCTTTTCACGCTATAGCAAAAAATATCTTTCTTCAGATGACAGAATAGACAATATATCGAATAAGGCTTTAGGATACTGATTTTCAATTACTCTGTTTCTTATTCAGCAAAAACGCTGATATAAAATAATGTTGCTTACCTACTTACACAAGAGATGTCTTTTCCACACCATCCAACGAATCTTCCTCCATGACGGAACTTGGAATGTGCGGGCAAGAAATACAGCACCGATCACTTCTGCACCGACCCGTTCCAGATTTCGGACAAATCCGGTCAGGCTGCTTCCTGTTGTGAAAAGGTCATCCACAATCACTACCTTTTTCCCTTGCAATGCCAGCGACATGGAATAGTTCGCCGTATCAACGCTCGACCGTTGGGCAGCTGTGTGCTTGCTTTCCCGGTTCCTGATGATTTCTATCAGATGCAGTCCGGATAGGGCATAGCCATACCGTTCCAGATAATGGGCTATTTTTGCGAAACGTCTGTAATACCGTTCAGAGGTACTACACGGCATAAATACCGCTGTCACATTCTCATTGACAGAAAGAACTTTAAATGCTTGTGAGAAATAGTCTTCACATAGTTCTTTTCCATCCTTAAAAGCATACACATTTTGTACAAAATCCGTCTGCTCATCCCTCAGCCAGCTTTCATACCGTTGTGGAAAATAATAGCCGGCACACACGCAACGTATTTTCCCGAAACGGAAAGCCCGCATCGGTTGTACGATGTCAAACAGTTCCGGGCATGTCAGTGCATACAACAAACCGGCATGTCTGCTCCCGGCCATCACGGCTTGTCCGGCTAATTCTTCCCTGTCTTCTTTCTTGTAGCAGGCCACCGCATGCTGGAGGAATGCTTTTGCCGCCTTTCGCCTCCAGTATCTGGCATAAGCCCATAGCCCGACAATACATAAGACTATGCCTCCGTTTATCAATAGGGTCAGGATAAAATCATTCATTATTCATGAAATTAAGATTAGACCAGACTAAAATAGAGATTATTTGATGAACACTTTGCTATGGACAGATGTTTTTAGCTTATATTTAGATTCAAGCGGCTAAACATGCAATTAAATAAGAGGGTTTGCAAATGCTTGAAATTTACAATCACATGAATCTTCTATGACATTTGATGCCATTGACAGCCAGTTACCGACATCTGTTTTGACAATACGATTACAAGTAATATATTTGCTCAATCTAAAATGAAATGTATGGAATTTGTATGTATAGAGGCTAAAACATTTGAAGACATGTGCATGGCTTTGGAATTGCTCAAGAAGAAAGTGGAAACGTTGTCCCAAAGGCATTTGCCCAAGCGACTGGACAAATGGCTGGACAATCAGGAAGTATGCGCCATATTGCGTATCTCGCCACGAACCTTGCAATCTTTGCGTAGCAACGGTACTTTGTCTTACACCCAGATTGACCGCAGGACCTATTATCAGGAGCACGATGTTATGAGATTATTAGGAATGGCAGGCTATAGACGTAAATCGAGGAAGGAGTCCGAAAGATGAGTAAAGTTATAATGCGTGACGATCCGCAGGCTATTGCGTTTTTCCAGGACATGAAGCATTTGTCTGCTTTACTCGACATGCTGGGAACCAATACGCGGCCGATATTGAATGGAGAAAGTTTTCTGACTGACACCGAACTGGCACAGCACTTGAAATTGACAAAGCGCACGTTACAGGAATATCGTAACACAGGAAAAATCCCGTTTTATCATATAGGCGGTAAAATTCTGTATCGGGAAGCAGACATAGAGAAACTGCTTGTAGAGAACAGGCGGGAAGCTTTCCGGTAAAGAGAGATAAAAACCAGAAAGGATTGTCGTTATGAGAAACAATCCTTCCTGGTTTTATTATATTTCAGACTTCATGCAATATTTTAGCGGAATACTCCGGCCACTTCCTTCATATCCTCCATGATGCTGTTGTCAAGCACCCGCGCGTAATGCTGGGTCATGCGTGTGGACGAATGTCCCAGCATTTTCGATACGTTCTGGATGGCCACATGGTTGGCGAGCGTCACCGTGGTCGCGAAGGTGTGCCGGCTGACATGGACGGTCAGGTGTTTCTTTATGTCGCATAAAGTAGCTATTTCCTTCAGATATTCATTCATCTTCTGATTCGACGGGATGGGCAGGCAAGGTGCGTCCGGATCTTTTTCGTTCCATCCTTTGTATTTCTCCAAAATGGCGATGGCAGGCGGTAGCAACGGCACATTACTCGTGCAGGTTTCCTTGTTCGTCGTGATTTTCACCCTCGACTTGTGTATCCACAGCTTCCCGTTGTTGTCCCTGTACAGATGTATGGGACGTAGGGTACTCACATCTATGTACGAGAGCCCGGTGAAGCAGCAGAACAGGAAGAAGTCCTTCACATGGTTCAGCCGTGCCGTTGAAAACTCCTTCTCCATGATTCGTTGCAATTCGTCCAGTGTGAGGAAAGTCGGGCATGTCTCTTCCTTCTTGAACAGCCGTTTCCGTTTACCCACCAGCGGATCAAAGTTCAGCCAGCCGTTATCCCTGGCTATGCCCAACACCTTGCGGAAGCAGCTCATGTATTTAGTAAGTGTATTCTGCGAGAGTTTCCTCTCTGTCCGCAGGTGCATTTCAAATGTGTCGATGAATTCCCCGTTCAGTTCGTAGAACGTGATGTCCTCCTTCTTATAGAATTCCTTTACTACTGTTTTCAGCGATTCATAGCAGTTGTCATAGCGGGAGATAGTAGACGGTTGGTATTCCTGCCCGATAAGAGAACGCCAGTCATCAATACATTTTTTCATTGTTTCCACAACCAAATGTCTTTCCTCCTTAGAGAACAGTTTGACCAGCATGTTTCTGGGAGTGATCAGCGCATCCCGGCAGAGCAGTTCCTTGTGGATTTGATACAGCCGTACTTTCAGAGCCTCTATGTAACTGTTCAGTTCCAAGGACACACGGTCCTTCCCTTTACTGCATCCCTTCAGGTTATTCCACAGATGGATGGGTACAGAGCGTTGGATGCGTATCTCATCCTGTTGCCCGTTGATGGTTATCCGGAGGAACACCGGAGCCTCGCCGTTTTTCTTCAGCCTGCTCTTGCGGATGAAGAACAAAACCTTCATTGAATCCTGTTTCATTTCACCTTGTTTTTTACGTTACAAAATTAGCAAAATAGGGAACAGGTAATTCCTATACAAGAATATGAAAATCAGCGAAGTATAATACATTTCAGGTGCTTTTTTCAGTGACCCTAAAAAGGACCCTGAATTTGCCCCTCATAACTTCTCTAAAACGCTATTTTTTGCCGCCCGAAAACCAATAAAAAAGCCCTAATTCCGTTGGGAATCAGAGCTTTTCCTAATTTTGCTTTTTCGAGTTGCGGTGCGTACGGGACTCGAACCCGTGACCCCATGCGTGACAGGCATGTATTCTAACCAACTGAACTAACGCACCAGTTATTTCTAACTGTTTATTTTTTTGTTGGCGGTGCGTACGGGACTCGAACCCGTGACCCCATGCGTGACAGGCATGTATTCTAACCAACTGAACTAACGCACCAATTATTCTCGGCTTTTGAGTTGTTTTATGTCTCAATTGCGGTGCAAAGATACAACAATTTTCCGTACTTGCAATACTTTGACCGATTTTTTTTCAAAAAAAGTGATTATCACCTCATTTTTTACCGAAATCCGGCTGTTTTGAGGTGATAATCGTTGAATTATGGGCAAGTTATTTTATTCTCTTATATCCGTATTTTGCCAGGTCTCCAAGTTCTTCTTCGATACGGAGAAGCTGGTTATATTTTGCCATTCTGTCCGAGCGGCTCAAAGAACCTGTCTTTATCTGACCGCTGTTGGTTGCTACAGCGATGTCTGCTATTGTGGCATCTTCTGTTTCTCCGGAGCGGTGTGATGTAACAGTAGTATAGCCATGTCTGTGTGCCATTTCTATTGCATCGAGTGTTTCACTCAGCGAGCCGATCTGGTTTACTTTTATCAGGATTGAGTTTCCGCATCCCATTTCTATACCTTTTGAGAGGAATTCCACGTTAGTAACGAACAGGTCGTCGCCAACCAGCTGGCATCTGTCACCGATTCTTTCTGTAAGTTTCTTCCATCCATACCAGTCGTTTTCGCTCATACCGTCCTCTATTGAGTCGATAGGATATTTGTTTATCAATTCTTCCAGATAGTCAATCTGTTCGTCAGAAGTACGTTTCTTTCCTTTTTCTCCTTCGAAAATTGTGTAATCGTATATTCCGTTCTTGTAAAACTCTGACGAAGCACAGTCCATACCAATCATAATGTCTTTTCCTGGTTCGTAGCCTGCGGCTTTGATAGCAGAGATTATTGATTCAAGAGCGTCTTCTGTACCGTTGAGTGAAGGTGCAAATCCACCCTCATCGCCTACTGCAGTGCTGAGTCCTCTGTCATGAAGTACTTTTTTAAGGGCATGGAAGACTTCTGCCCCCATTCTAAGTCCTTCGCGGAAGGATTCTGCACCTACAGGACGAATCATGAATTCCTGGAAGGCTATAGGAGCGTCGCTGTGAGAGCCTCCGTTTATGATGTTCATCATAGGTACAGGCAAAGTGTATGTATTCACACCGCCAATGTATCTGTAGAGAGGGATGTTAAGATAGTTTGCGGCTGCCTTTGCTACAGCAAGCGATACGCCTAGAATTGCGTTTGCTCCAAGCTTTGATTTGGTCTTAGTGCCGTCCAGTTCAAGCATCTTCTTGTCTATAGCTCTTTGTTGCAGCACGGACCAACCTGTAAGTGCAGGTGCAATGACATTGTTTACGTTATATACAGCTTTCAGTACGCCTTTACCTCCGTATCTGCTTTTGTCATTATCGCGCAGTTCAAGAGCCTCGTTTTCACCTGTTGATGCTCCTGAAGGAACAGATGCTCTACCTGTAATTCCTGACTCAAGACGAACTTCTACTTCTACTGTCGGGTTTCCGCGTGAATCCAAGATTTCACGTCCTTTGATTGATTCTATTCTCATAATCTTAAATTGTTTATTTGTTTTATATTTTACAAAGATGGAAATCTCCATCATTATTTACAATACCTAAAAGTTGGTATTTTTAATGTCATGGTATAAAAGAAAACAGGTTGCTGTGGCAAATGTAGGTACATTTTACCAAGGCAACCTGTGTATCTATATGTTATAAGGAACTGTTATCAATAGTTGTTTTTCTTAACTTCGAAATAAGCCTGTGGGTGAAGGCATGCAGGACATATTTCAGGAGCCTCTGTACCTACGTGTACATAACCACAGTTGCGGCACTGCCATACTGTTTCAACATCTTTCTTGAATACCTTTCCTTCTTCGATATTCTTAACGAAAGCTCTGTATCTTTCTTCGTGTCCCTTTTCAGCTACGGCAATTTCACGATACATTTTTGCGATTGCAGGGAAACCTTCTTCGTCTGCAATGTCAGCAAAACGTGGGTAATCCAATGACCATTCTTCGTTTTCTCCGGCAGCTGCTGCTTTCAGGTTTTCAAGTGTTGTACCGATTACGCCTGCTGGATAGCTTGCTGTGATTTCTACCATTCCGCCTTCAAGCCATTTGAACATACGTTTTGCGTGTTCCTTTTCCTGATCTGCAGTTTCAGTGAAGATTGCAGAAATCTGTTCGTAACCTTCTTTCTTTGCTACACTTGCAAAATAAGTGTAACGCATTCTAGCCTGTGATTCACCTGCAAATGAGATTGCCAAATTTTTCTCTGTTCTTGTTCCTTTGATGCTTTTTTCCATAATTGTAGTTATTTTGTTGGGTTAGACTTCTTGTTTTATTTTCACACTGCAAATGTAATATATTTATTCAAATTTGTAATTATTACAATTTTTAATTTATAATCTTTTAAGCTTTTAGCCTCAAATCATAATTTATATAGTTATAAAAGTATGTTATATGGCAGAAAATACGTAATTTTGCAAAAAAATATTTATAAATAGAAATAAGATTGTTTTATGAAAGGGGTTGAGTTTCATCCTAAACTGTTTTCTACACTCAAGAATTACAGTAAATCAGATTTCATGACTGATTTGATGGCGGGTATAATAGTAGGTATTGTAGCCTTGCCGTTGGCTATCGCGTTTGGTATTGCTTCAGGTGTAACTCCTGAGAAAGGTATCATTACGGCTATTGTGGCTGGATTTATCATTTCGTTCCTTGGTGGCAGTAAGGTGCAGATAGGTGGTCCTACAGGTGCTTTTATTGTTATCATCTACGGTATTATCCAGCAATATGGATTGAGCGGACTTATGGTTGCCACTATGATGGCGGGAGTCTTGCTTATATTATTAGGTGTATTCAAGTTGGGAACTGTTATAAAGTTCATCCCCTATCCTATTATTATAGGTTTTACCAGTGGTATTGCCGTAACAATCTTTACTACACAGATAGCAGACATCTTTGGCCTTGATTTCAGGGGAGAGAAGGTTCCTGGAGATTTCATTGGTAAATGGATGCTCTATTTCAGACATTTTGATACAGTGAACTGGTGGAATGCCATAGTAAGTGTAGTCAGTGTGTTTATCATAGCTATAACTCCAAAGTTCTCAAAGAAGGTGCCTGGGTCGCTTGTTGCCATTATTCTGGTTACTGTAGGAGTGTGTTTGCTGAAGCAGTATGCAGGAATCACATTTATTGATACTATAGGCGATCGTTTCAGTATTAAGGCTGAGCTTCCTTCGGCAGCTGTTCCTGCGATAAATTGGGAGGCTATACAGAATCTTTTCCCTGTAGCGATAACTATAGCAGTTCTTGGAGCAATAGAATCTTTGCTTTCTGCTGCTGTGGCTGATGGTGTGATTGGTGACAGACACGATTCAAATACAGAACTTATAGCTCAGGGTATTGCCAATGTGGTATCTCCTATTTTTGGAGGTATTCCTGCAACAGGAGCAATTGCCCGTACTATGACAAATATCAATAACGGAGGAAAGTCTCCTGTGTCAGGAATTGTACATGCAATAGTTCTTCTTCTGATACTTCTTTTCTTAATGCCGCTTGCACAGTATATACCTATGGCATGTCTTGCCGGAGTATTGGTTATTGTATCATATAATATGAGTGGTTGGAGAGTGTTTATGGGATTGCTCAAGAATCCTAAATCGGACGTTACAGTTCTTCTTATAACATTCTTCCTTACAGTAATATTCGATTTGACAGTAGCTATTGAGGTGGGATTGCTCATTGCTTGTGTACTGTTTATGAAACGTGTGATGGAAACTACTCAGATTTCTGTTATAAAGAACGAGCTTGACCCTAATAAGGAATCGGATATGGAAGTACACGAAGAGCATCTTATTATTCCTGACGGTGTAGAGGTGTATGAGATTAACGGTCCTTATTTCTTCGGTATAGCAACTAAATTTGAGGATTTGATGGCGCAGTTGGGTGACAGACCTAAGATTCGTATCATACGTATGCGTAAGGTTCCGTTTATCGATTCTACAGGTATTCATAACCTTACTACACTTTGCCACATGTCGCAGAAAGAGAATATACATATCATCTTGTCTGGTGTAAACGAGCATGTACATAAGACACTTGAGAAATCAGGATTCTATGAACTCCTTGGCAAAGAAAATATCTGTAGCAATATAAACGAAGCCTTGGCTGTAGCTACAAAAGAAATTGAAGAACTCAATAGAAAATAAAGCTTTTAACAATTAACATAAATGCTCCATGTTGTTAACAAACGTGGAGCATTTTCTTTATTTATTAAACTATGTTATAAAGCATAGATTTTTGGCTGAAATACTTGCAGATTACCAGAAAGTCCGTACCTTTGTACTGTGTTTTTCATAGTATTAGATTTTAAGGTTAACAAAGGTTGGAGTACAGCGGTACTCCTTTTTTTATGTCTATACGTTTCGTACGATAAAATATAGTAAAAACCGCCGGCTAGAGATATGTGATGTATATCTAGCCGGCAGTTTTTGTTTCTTATTATAAATTACAGAATAACGATACGAAGAACGGTACGCTAAGGTTTATCAGAATTCCGTGAAGAATAGCCAATGGGATGGCCTCCTTGCCTGAATATTTGCTGATAGTGGCCAATAGAATATCTGATGATCCTATACCTGCGGCAGATATAGGTGCAAGCTGTCCGAAATATTTTCTTATTACCGGGGCACAAATCAGGGCCGTCATTTCGCGGAATATATTTGCAAGCAGGGCGATAGTTCCGAGTTCTGTGGCAAGCTGAAGTCCTATACTTGGTGTTTTAAGCTGAGTTATAAGTACTGAAGATACGGAATAGTATGCAAAACCGCTACCCACTGCCATACAGTCGAATATGCTCCATCTGCTCAGAATAAATGCTGCAATTGCAGAGAAAACGAATGTTCCTGTCACTGTAGCAATTGGTACAAGAAGCATCTTAAAACTCAGTTGCGATACAAATCCTTTTATGTCCTGATTGCCTCCAAGATTGATGCCAAGCAAAAGCATAAGTACATACAACACATATACCGATAGCTTATGCGCATCGAAATCCATTGTAACAAAATAACCGCCCAGACATCCCAATATAAAGAATACCAGAATCATTATGCTTCCTTTCATTTTCCGGCTCCTTTCTTGAAAAACATGTTGAATACCAGCATGGCTGCTACAGAGCTTCCTACGAGGCTTAAGGCAGATATTATTGCTGCTTGCTCGCAGTAGTAAGTCAGATTGTTAATTATTAGTTTGTTTGCCCCTACCGACAGTCCGAGAATAAATAAAAGAAGGCAAACTACAATTTGTATAAGTACAGTTACCTTGCTTAGGTCTTTTTTACTGCGCAGACTATAGCCTATCAAGGCACCGATTGCCATAATAGAAATAAAAATGAACATGTGAAGTTATAAATTAAAATTAGACATAGAAAATAAAAATCCTCGCTTGGAGTATATTCTATGGCACATTAGTGAAATTAAAAGATCGTATAGACCAGATTATTTTCATTTTTAATATCAATTTATAAGTTTTTGTGTTGCATGAAATCGGGCGCAAAGGTACGCTTTTTTCTTTTATGTTATATTTGATATACAAGAAAAATGTTTTGTGCTGTAATTCGAATATTTTATGTTTATATTGCTTACAATTTGATATGTATATTATATTACGAATTGATAGTGTATTATTAATGATGAATAAATATTCGTTTTTATTACACAATTATATAAACAAAAAAGCCCCAAGAGATTGTCTCTTGAGGCTTCCTTGTGTTGGACTACCAGGATTCGAACCTGGACAAACAGAACCAAAACCTGTTGTGCTACCATTACACCATAGTCCAAACTTATTGCTTTCTTTCGAAATGCGTGGCAAAGATACTATCTTTTTACGTTATCTTCCAAATTTTCTTTAACTTTTTTCGTACTTACAGGTTTATATTTATCATTAAATCATCGAAAAATAACACTATTGTTCTCCTTCGTGATTATGCTTCCTCAATACCCTGTGCGGCAATTCTCCGTGTCCAAGCAATTCTATAGGGCATTGCAGCTTTTCTTCTATCCATTCGGCAGAGACTTCGCTTTGAGGGTGATAGTCCAATGTACCGTTTACGCAAGCTATACTCTTTACGTTTTGCAATACCGAACCTATGTCGTGGCTTACCAGAATTATGGTTCTTTCCTTGTTTATTTCTTCAAGCAATGAGTACAGCCTGGCTTCGAAGCGTTTGTCGATATAGGTATTGGGTTCGTCAAGGATTATTGCCTTTGGATTTGATACTATGGCCCTGCCTAGTAAGGCTCTTTGCATCTGTCCTCCGCTCAACTGTCCGATAGGTTTGTTTTCCAGTCCTTCCAGTCCCATCATAACCAATGTCTCTTCTACTCTTCTATGATGTTCTTTAGTGAATTTGCTGAATAGTGTCTTTTGCTTGTTTAATCCCGATAATATTACCTCATATACTGATATGGGGAATTTTTTGTCTATTGAATTATATTGCGGCAGATAGCCTATTTCCAACCTGTCTGCGGGTATTCCGTTATTGTAGTATGTTATTTTTCCTTCCGTAGGTTCAAGCAGTCCAAGTATAACCTTAATCAGTGTGGTCTTTCCTCCTCCGTTCGGTCCTATTATACCGAGGAAATCCTTTTCTGATATTTCAAGGTTTATGTTGTGCAGGACAGTTTTTTTCTCATATCCGGCAGAAAGATTTTCTATTTTTATTATGGTGTTGTTCATTATTCTTTTGCTGTATCTTCTTTTGTACGTAATGCCTTTGCCGTTTTTACCATTTCTTCAGTCCAGTTATAGTTCAGCGGATTTACCGGAACCACTTCCACTCCAAGCTCCTTGGCTATGGTCTCTGCATTTCGCATGTCGAACTCCTGCTGTACGAATATTACTTTGGCGTTCTTTTCCTTGCATAGTTTTATGAGCGACTGCAGATGTGCAGGCGACGGTTCTTTCCCTCCTTCTTCTATGCTTATCTGCTCCAGACCATAGTCTCTGGCGAAATAAGTCAAGGCCGGATGATAAATCAGGAATGTCTTGTCGGCATCGGCAATGATTGATTTTATAGTCTCGTCTGTATTTTCTATAATTTGGGTAAGGCTGTCAAGATTATTCTTGTAGTATTCCGAGTTCTTTGCATCCAGCTCTTCTAAGGCATTATAGATATTGTTGGCTATTATTTTGGCATTTTCCGTAGAATTCCAGATATGTGGCTCCACTCCATGTGCGTGATTTTCTACTGTTTCTTTGCCGTGCGAGTGCGAACATTGCTGATGAATGAGGTTTACTCCGGCAGAAGTATCGTAGAATTGCAATTTAGGGAAATTCTCCTGTAGCTTGTCTATCCACGACTGTTCGAAACCTATATATCCTATGCGCAAGTATGCTGTACTTTTACTTAGACTTACCATCTGCTGTGGAGTAGGGTCGTATGTTTCCGGACTGCTTCCTTCCGGTACCATGCTTACTACCTTAAACTTGTCGCCAGCTATTGTTTCAGTGAAATATCTCAGCGGTTCTATGGTGACAGTTATTGTAGGCTTGTCGTTCCTTTCGGCATTTTGGCACGATGACAATGCCAGAAGCAAGCATATTATTGATAATAATGTTTTCATGTTATGATTAAAATTTAAAGGATTTATACTACTTGTCGGATACTTTTTTGGTACCTCTCAATATCTCTCTTTTTCCTCCAGGAGGACCGGCAAGTCGTTCTACGGTGAAGCCTGCTTTCTGAAGCATACGTCTGACAACTCCTTTTGCGCAATATGTGGTCAGTATCCCGTTGTCGTCAAGCACTTCATACAGATTGTCAAACAGTTCCTGACTCCACATCTCAGGTTGTTTTTCAGGAGCAAAGGCATCGAAGTATATAATGTCGTATCCTTTCTTGAAATGATATTCAGTGAAGTCGCCTTCAATCTTTTCTATTGTGAAATATTCCGAAACTGTTTGTGGAGAGTTCCATGCGGCACTGTGGATAGAATAAAACAGTTCGCTTTCTTCCGGCGCGATAAGTTCCGGATAGTCAAGCCGCTTTATTGTTTCCATATTCAGAGGATATTTCTCTATTGTGGTATAGAAAATATTTCTTTTCTCTTTCTGGGCCTCGAGAGATGTCAGGAATGCGTTTAATCCTGTTCCGAACCCAATTTCGAGTATGCGCGGAATTGTAGCCGACGAGTGTTTCAGTCCCATATTGATAAATATGTGTTTCGACTCTGTCAGTGCTCCTTTCACCGAGTGATAGTGTTCGTCCAGTTCCGGTACGAACAATGTATAACTTCCGTCTGCAGTCTTTTCTATTTCCATAACCTAAATTCTATATAGTTTGTTACAAGGATATCAGCTTTAGGGTTGTTGCCACCAGAATGGCATATCTGGCAAGTTTTCCCAAAGTCATGGATATTGCAACTATAATCGCATTAGCTCTCATAAGTCCCAGTACTACCAGTATGGCATCGCCTATCACAGGCAGGAAGGACAGAAATGCTATCCACGATCCTTTGCCTTTGATAAACCTCTCGGCCTTGTCCATCTGTTTCTTTTTCACTCCAAGATACTTTTCTATCCATTCCATTTTTCCAAGATGTCCTATCCAGTAGCATGTCAGTCCGCCAAGAGCGTTTCCTGCCGTTGTGGATAGTGTGGACAGTACAGGGTCAAGTCCCAGTCCTATACATGCCAGCAATACTGCCTCCGAACTGAACGGCAGTACTGTCCCTGCCAGGAATGCCGATATGAACATTCCCCAATATCCCCATTCTGTAAGAAACTGAAGCATTGTATCCATATCCACTTAAAATCCTATGTTAGATGAGAAATGTATCATTACGTTATATGCAGCCATCATAGCTATTATAACCATTGATGCTATCATAAATATATATGTAAATTTGTTTGTCTTCTGTATCATAATATATCCGTACAGGATGGCACACATGGTGATTATCACAGGCAGTATGGATTTCAGCATAACAGGCTGTGCAATCATAAGTATTGTTTCATAAATACCTATTGTGTTTATTACTCCTATGATGATTCTGTTTCTCACCTTGTCGCTTTGCGATGTCATTATGCTGCTGACACCGCTTACAGATGACAATAACAATATGTATCCGGTCGTTATAATTTGTGGCAATGGTATAGTTCTGTAAGCTTCGATATTCCACTCGAATATATTATTGAAGTATGTAAGGACAGTAAGACTGTTGCCAGCGTATATGTCGTATCCGGATATAATCCAATATGGAATACATAAACCTATTATGCCTGCAAAGAATGTTCTGACACTCAATGTCCTTAGCTGAGACATGACGATGAATATCAGTGGTGCCGATAGGATTATCCCCGGTTCTATGAGACTTCCTATGCTTAACCATAGAAAGGCATGGAAAATATATGACGGAACATTCTTTGATTCATAACTCCTCAGAAGACAGTAAAGGCTTCCCATGAAAAGCAACAATATCCAACATTCCCCTTTGCCGTATTCATGTATGCACAGCGATGATGAATAAAGTATTGTAAATAAGGCAGAGGGCAATGACGAACGGCTTCTTACCAAAACAAATGATGTGTTAAGCTCAATGAGAAGATATGTGACAAATCCTCCTGTCAGGAAAGGGATGATTTCCATCTTGTCATTAAATGTTGTTACCCATAAAATGACAGATAATATGATAGCTACCGGAAGAGTCAGTCTCCCGGTAGCTATCTCATATTGAAAGCGGTTACGCATGATATATTATAAATCGAAACCTATGTCTGAACGGAAATATTTCTTCTCGAACTGTATCTTGCCGGCGTTCTGGAACGACATAGCCAGGGCTTCTTCCTTGTTTGCTCCGTAAGAGCTTACAGCGATGACACGTCCTCCGGCAGTTACTACCTGTCCGTCCTTAACAGCTGTTCCGGCATGGAATACTATACTTCCTCCTGCTTTAGCATCTTCTATGCCGCTCATAGGGAATCCTTTCTCATATG
Source organism: Bacteroides sp. ET336 (assembly GCF_024733815.1). NCBI lineage: Bacteria > Pseudomonadati > Bacteroidota > Bacteroidia > Bacteroidales > Bacteroidaceae > Bacteroides > Bacteroides sp. ET336. The sequence continues at coordinate 85,894 of NZ_JANRHK010000013.1, read as the reverse complement.
CTTCAGGATAGCCTCCTGATACCAACATAACGCATACAGCCGAGCGTGGGTCTATCTCAAGAACACGCTGGTCGAGGTTGCCTTCTGCAACACCCTCGAGCAGGTCAACCAGGTCGCTCTTGATACGGAGCATTACGCTTTCTGTTTCTGGGTCACCCATACGTACGTTGTATTCTATCACCATTGGTTCGCCCTTCACGTTGATAAGTCCGAAGAAGATGAATCCCTTATAATCGATACCTTCTTCTGCAAGACCTTCTACTGTAGGACGTATGATACGGTCTTCCACCTTCTTCATCCATTCTGCATTTGCAAACGGAACAGGTGAAACAGAACCCATACCTCCTGTGTTAAGACCTTTGTCGCCTTCGCCGATACGTTTGTAGTCTTTTGCTTCAGGCAATATCTTGTAGTTCTTTCCGTCTGTAAGAACGAAAACAGAGCATTCTATACCACTAAGGAATTCTTCGATAACAACTGTGGCAGAAGCACTTCCGAACATACCGCCAAGCATTTCCTTCAGTTCCTTCTTAGCTTCTTCCAGTGTAGGGAGAATCAATACACCTTTTCCGGCACACAATCCGTCAGCCTTAAGTACGTATGGAGCTTCAAGAGTCTCAAGGAAAGCCAATCCTTCTTCAAGGTTTTCGGCTGTAATGCTCTTGTAGCCTGCCGTAGGGATATTGTGACGCTGCATAAATCCTTTTGCAAATTCCTTGCTTCCCTCAAGCACTGCACCGGCTTTAGAAGGGCCTATAACTGGGATTGATTTCAATGCTTCGTCGTCGCGGAAAAAGTCATATACACCCTTTACCAATGGATCTTCCGGACCTACTACCACCATGTCAACCTTGTTTTCAACGACAAACTGTTTGATGGCATTAAAGTCGTCAGCCTTGATAGCTACATTTTCACCAACTTCGCGTGTTCCGGCATTTCCCGGAGCGATGTACAATTTCTCAATTTTTGAGCTTTGTGCAATTTTCCATGCCAGAGCATGTTCGCGGCCGCCTGAGCCAAGTAGTAAGAGTTTCATATTATATTTGGTTTTTAAGTTTTAAAGTTCTTAATTAGTTGACAAGTTGACGAGTTGACAAGTTAACGAGGCTTCAATTCGGATAGAGAACCTTGTCAACTTGTAACTGATACCTTGTTATCTTCATTTTAAAAAGTCATCAAAGTATCTCGAAATGTGTTCATGCAGATGAACTCTTTCTGTTCCAATCATGTTATGTCCTGATTCAGGATAAACGAAGAAGTCAGGATGTGTTCCTGCATCAATGCATGAACGCAGGAAAGTATAGCTGTGCTGAGGAACGCATGTCGGGTCTTCTCCGCCGATAATAATCAGCAGTCGTCCTTTCAGGTTTCCAGCTTTCAGGTTCAGATTAGAATTCTTGTATCCTTCCGGGTTTGTTTCCGGTGTGTCCATGTATCTTTCGCCGTACATCACCTCGTAGTATTTCCAGTCGATAACAGGACCTCCGGCTACACCAACCTTGAATATTTCAGGATAAGTGAGCATAAGGTTTGTAGTCATGAATCCTCCGAAGCTCCATCCGTGTACCCCTATCCTATTGGCGTCAACGTATGGAAGTGATTGCAGCATCTTTGCTCCTTCCACCTGGTCTTTCATTTCCTCCACACCAAGCTGACGGAAAGTACAGTTTTCGAATTCCCGTCCGCGATTGTCGCTTCCACGGCTGTCAACTGTAAGCATTACATATCCTTTCTGTGCCATGTACAAGTCCCATCCACGAGCATCGTAGAAACGAGTGTTGTGTATCATCTGTGCGTGAGGACCACCATACACGTAGATAATAGCAGGATATTTCTTGTTAGGGTCGAAGTTAACCGGCTTGATAAGTCTGTAGTAAAGATCAGTCTTACCGTCTGCAGCCTTGATTGTTCCAAGAGTTATCTCAGGCATATTGAATTTCTCAGGCATTGGGTCGCTTGAAGTGAAGATAGTGACACCCTTTTTGCCGTTTGTAGGCAATATGCTTGTTTCGCCTGCTACACTGAACGAAGTCATGTTGTCGATGATATAAGTACCACCGGCAGAGAGTTGTGCTCTGTGGTTACCGTCTTCCTTGCCAATCAGAGTACGTTTGCCGCTCTTTATGTTGAGGCTGTAGATGTTAGTCTGCAAAGGTGAAACCTCTGTAGATGCAATGATGATTTCCTTTTTCGCTTCGTTGAAACCGAGGATATCCTGTACCAGCCAGTTGCCTTTGGTGAGTTGTTTTACCTCTACATATTCTTTGTATTTGTTCATACCTTCTATCAGTTCCAATGTGACAGGTCTAGGTTTCTTTGTATCGAACAGATACAGATGGTTGAAGCCGTCTCTCTGGCTCTGGTAGATAAATTTTGTTTCATCCCAAGGCAGGAATGTAAGAGGATGCTGAGGCTCAACATATTTAGGATGAGATTCTTCGTACAGTACACCGATTTTTTTACCTGTCTCGGCATCGTACTTAACGAGTTGTGCATAGTTCTGGTCGCGGTTCACTTCTATCACATAGATGTTTTCCTCGTCCGGAGCCCATGATATGTTTGTGAAATATCTGTCAGTAGGGTCGCCTGCATCCAGATAGACTGTCTTTCCGCTCTCTGGATTATATATACCTACGGTTACCTTATGGCTTGTCATGCCTGCCATAGGATATTTGTCAGGTTCTAGGGTTGCTGTACGTGTAGTGGTATTCACTTGCGGATAGTCTGTCACCATACTCTGATCCATGCGGTAGAAAGCAAGATATTTCCCTTCAGGACTCCAGAATGTACCCTTGTAAATACCGAATTCATTACGGTGTACAGCCTGTCCGTAAACGATATCGTGTATATCGTTACCACCGCATGCGGCTTTCTCAATGTTGATGTCAGGATTAACCTGCTTGTCTGCTATTTTCTCGGAAGCTATATGTAGGTTGTCGCCCACTGTATATGCCACAGTCATGCTTTCCTTGCAGAAATCAATATTGGCAGCTCCCTTGTTTATTTTGATAGCCGATTTTACAGCCTTGTCTTCGAAGTCATAGACTATGATGTTACCATCGTGCGAGAGAAGTATTTCCTTTTCCTCTCCCCAAGGCATTGAAGCACCCATGAGCGAACGTAGCTGCTTGATACCCTTAGTCTTTTCGTCAGCCTGTAATGCTGTATTTATTTCATCCAAGGTGATGATAGTCTTTTCTTTTCCGTTCTTTTTGTCGATAGATACTATCTCTTCCACTCCTGTGCGGATACATACGTCGCCCCACCATTTCAGACCTGACATTCTTTTCGGAATGAGGTTGAAATAGTTGTCACCTCCCGGTATTACATCCTGTAGTGTGAACGAAGTCTTTTCCTGTGCCAGGATTCCTGTAGTAGGGATATTAAGTGCCATTATACTCAATAGGGTTATAATTTTGTTCTTGAGAATCATGTTTTTCCTGTTACGTTATAGAATCGTTTTAAAAATATGAAACCTTGCTGGGTAAAACCTTACCCGGCAAGGATATGTATTAATCAACGTTGTTTTCTTCTGTTGACAACAAGTCTTCCGGCTTGCGTCTGCTGTGCATATATCTTGGTACAGGCGCGCCTTTAGGACGTCCGTCGTCTGTTGACGGGCGTGGAGTGCGTGGCTTGTTTTCGTCGCGGTATTTGAATTCGCTCTTTCTTTCGCGTGTGAATTCTTTTCCGTCGCCAGCTCTTCTACCTCTGAATACCGGTTTTGCATCGCCGTCTTTACGGTCTCTTCTATCGCCTTTGTCGTTGCCGAAAGGTTTTCTGTCCTTGCGGTCACCTTTGCCGAAATCAGGTTTATCACTCCTTCTTCTTGGTCTTTCGCTTCTTTCTTCGCTCTTGGCCTTGAAGTTCTTGCCTTCTTCACCGCTTCTGAATGCCTTGAACTTACCATCGAACAGCTGATATTGGCGGAACTGACATTCCAAAGCACCGTTCATCAGACGTATTTTCACACTTGGCTTAAGTCCTATCTGGTCGAAACATTCGTCACGGTAGCTCAATATCCATGCATCGTTACCGGTGAAAGCATGTTTTAGTCTCTCTCCTATCATCTTGTACAGACCAAGCAGGTCGTCCGATGAAATTCTTTCACCGTAAGGAGGGTTTGTAATGATGATACTCTTTTCTGCAGGCTGTTCAAACTGCTGGAACGGTTGGATTTTCAGTATGATATCCTTGCTCACTCCGGCAGCCTTGACGTTGTGAGTGGCAATCTCATTTGCCTTAGGATTGTTGTCATAACCGTATATCTTATGGTTGAATTCTTTTTCCTGCGAGTCGTCGTTATAGATTGAGTCGAGAAGTTCACGGTCGAAGTCTTTCCATTTTTCGAATCCGAATTCTTTGCGGAACACACCCGGAGCTATATTGCGTGCTATCAGTGCAGCCTCGATAGGAATGGTACCCGAACCGCACATAGGGTCGATAAGGTCGCACTCGCCTCTCCAACCTGTCATCAATATCATTCCGGCAGCAAGGACCTCGTTAAGCGGAGCCTCAACCTGTTCCTGACGGTAACCGCGGCGGTGAAGAGATTCGCCGGAACTGTCAAGTGAAAGAGTACACTCGTTTTCAGCTATGTGAATGTTTATAGCCAGGTCAGGTTTGTTTATACGTACAGAAGGACGGTTTCCAGTCTTTTCGCGGAAATAGTCCACAATGGCATCTTTCACCTTGTACGCAACGAATTTTGAATGGCGGAATTCTTCCGAGAATACTACAGCATCGACACTGAAGCTGCTCATATTGTCAAGATATTCATCCCATTCAATGGCTTTTACGGCGTCATAGACTTCGTCGGCCGAGTTTGCAGTGAAATGTTTGATTGGTTTAAGAATACGGATTGCGGTACGGAGGCAGAAGTTTGCTTTGTACATCATTGCCTTGTCACCTGTGAAGGAAACCATGCGGCGACCAATTTCAATGTTGCCGGCTCCTAATTCTGTGAGTTCTTGTGCCAATACTTCTTCCAGGCCTTGGAATGTTTTGGCGATAAGCTCGAATTCTTGATTCATGTTTGAAAAAAAATTACGTAATTTTGTTTTAGGGTACAAAATTACGTAATTTCAGTCGCTTAATCAACGATTTAACTGTGTTTCTTATAATAATTCTATAAAAGCGTCCACGTCTTCCTCGCGTGTGGCCCAGCTGGTGACGAATCTTACCACTGTTTCCTTCTCTCCGCGCGGTCCCCAAAGTTCAAAACCTGCGAATTGTGAGAGCCTGTCTATTTCGGCATTTGGCAGGCAGACGAACTGCTGGTTTGTAGGCGAGTCGATATGGATTTTATATCCTTTGTCCTTGAAAGCCTGTTTCAGCTTCATTGCCATTCGGACAGCGTGTTTTGCGATGTTCAGGTATAGCCCGTCGGTGAACAGAGTCTCAAACTGGATTCCCTGCAGTCTTCCTTTTGCCAGCAATGCACCATGTTGTTTTATCAGAGGAAAGAAATGAGGCAGACGTTTCGGATTTGCTGCCACTACAGCCTCACCGAAGAGGGCACCAACCTTTGTTCCTCCTATGTAGAACACATCACACAGCCTTGCCACATCTTTCAGTGTTACATCAGTTCCTTCTGCCGCCAGACCGTAACCTAGTCTTGCTCCATCCATATAAAGTGGAATATCTGCCTTGCGGCATACGCGGCTGATGCTTTCCAGTTCTTCAAGTGTGTATAGTGTTCCGTATTCCGTAGGATGAGAGATATAAACCATTCCCGGGGCAACCATGTGTTCGTAAGTCTCGTCGCGGTAGAAATCGGATATATATTTCTCTATGTCCTCAGCCTTGATTTTGCCTTCATATTGGGGTAGAGTCAGCACTTTGTGTCCTGTAGCCTCTATCGCTCCCGATTCGTGAACATTGATATGTGCGCTTTCGGCAGCCAGTACTCCTTCGTGATGTCTTAGCAGTGCGTCTATAACTGTGGCATTGGTCTGTGTACCTCCCACAAGGAAATGTACGGCAGCTTCAGGTTGTCCGCAAGCCTCTCTGATAAGCTGTTTTGCTCTCTGTGTATATTGGTCGGAACCATATCCTGTGGTATGTTCAAGATTGGTCTCCATAAGCCGGCGCATCACTTCCGGGTGTGCCCCTTCCATATAGTCTGTATAAAAGTATAACATTGTTGAATGATTTTATAATTCGTGTGCAAATATATGCATGATAACTCTTATATAGTAGAATTTATCAGTGATTAATGTTGAAAAATATCTAATTTTGCAGTGTAAATTTATGAAGACGATATGACAAGTTTGCACAATGCCAAATATCATATTCTGGCGATACTGACGGTAGCTGTATGGGGAACAACATTTATATCTACAAAAGTTCTGATAAACAATGGTTTGACTCCTCATGAGATTTTCTTTATACGCTTTGTTATTGCGTATATCGGAATATGGTTTATTTCGCCCCGCAGGATATTTTCAGAGAATGTAAAAGACGAGCTTACTTTACTGGCTGCCGGACTGACCGGTGGTACACTGTATTTTATCACGGAAAATACGGCTTTGCAGTTTACTCAGACCACTAACGTGGCTTTCATTATATGCATAACTCCGCTGATAACAACCGCTATGTCTCTTTGGGTAAACAAAGACAGTAAAGTGGGGCGTGGATGGGCTGTAGGATCATTAGTCGCACTGGTTGGTGTGGCTATTCTTATATTCAACGGCAGTGTCATTCTGAAGTTGTCGCCCGTAGGAGACTTGCTGACACTTGCCGCTGCATTGTCGTGGGCATTCTATAGCCTGATAATAAACAAACTTTCGAAGAAATATAACTCGGTCTTTATTACACGGAAAGTTTTCTTTTACGGAGCTTTATGTGTTCTGCCCACATTTGTAGTCAATCCGCCTTCATTCCCTGTCGAAGGTTTTCTTCGCCATGAGGTATTTCTTAACATAATGTTTCTTAGTGTTTTGGCCTCACTTGTATGCTTCGTTGTATGGAATGTAGTACTGATGCGTATAGGCACTATAATGTCATCAAACTATCTGTATCTTAACCCATTGTTTACAACAGTTGCAGCGTCCATATTTCTTGATGAAACCTTGACCGGCTATGCTGTAGCCGGTGTTATATTGGTAATGCTTGGAGTATATATTGCTGCCAGAAAAGGGTGATTGCTGATTTTGAGTTTATTTTTTTATTTTCCTGATATTTCCTGATTGTTTTAATGTTAGATTGAATAAATTTCTTATTTTTGTAAATGTTGATTTATAGGGCCTTATGTGTTTTACTTTGGAATTTAATAACTATATGAAATAATGGAAAGTAATATTATAGAAAAGCATGAAGAAGACATATCTCCGAAAGTAGTAAATATGTTTGAGAAAGTACGGGGGAAAATTATAAGTCTTAGGAATAGTCAAGTCATACTTGATTCTGATATAGCTGAGTTATATGATGTTGAAACCAAGCGAGTGAATGAGGCTGTAAAAAATAATAAGGATAAATTTCCTGACGATTATATGTTTCAATTAACAAATGAGGAAGTGATATATTTGCGGTCGAAAAATTCGACCGCAAATATATCGCCCAAATCCCGTGTCCTCCCTAAAGCTTTTACGGAAAAAGGTTTGTATATGTTGGCTACTATACTTAAAAGTAGGCAGGCTACGAATGTAACATTTGCTATAATAGAAACTTTTGCTACTGTACGTCAGTTAAAAAGAGAATTGGTGTCATTACATAAAGAAAGCGGTGTAAAAGACCAGCAATCCAGGATGAAACATTTTGGAGAAATGTTATCTAATATAGTTATGCCCGATTTGGAAACATCTGAAACGGAATCTAGTCTGGAAATTAATTTTTTGATAGGCAAGATTAAACATACTGTTAAACGTATAAAAAGACAAAATGATTCAGATTTGACTGAAATGAAGTAAACTATAAATCTATAATTGTCGAAAGTAAGGTATATCCTGAATAAATTCCATATCTTTGCGATACTTACTTCTAATAACTTATATATGAAAAAATCTATAATCACATCCTTGGCATGTATGCCATTCCTTTCTTTACTTTCGGCACAGGACAGACCGAACATCATAGTATTTCTGGTTGACGATATGGGACTGATGGATACTTCCGTACCCTTTATTGTAAATAATGACGGTGAACCTGAAATGCAGCCACTTAATGAGTGGTATAGAACTCCGAATATGGAGCGTCTAGCTTCACAAGGAGTACGTTTCTCTACGTTTTATGCACAAAGCGTGAGCTCGCCGTCTAGGACATCGATGATGACTGGACAGAATGCGGCACGACATCACACGACAAACTGGATTAAATCTGAAAGCAATAACCGTGATACTTACGGGCCGTATGAATGGAACTGGACAGGACTTAAACGTACTGATATGATTTATCCACTTGTACTTAGTAAGGCAGGCTATAAGACGATACATATCGGTAAGGCGCATTTCGGATGTTTCGGCAGTGAGGGTGAAGACCCTATTAAACTGGGTTTTGATGTGAATGTGGGAGGTTCATCCATAGGTGAACCGGGAAGTTATCTGGGTGAAAACGGATATGGACATATTGCCGGTAACAGAAAAAGGGCTGTACCTGATTTGGAAAAATATCACGGTACTGATACTTTCCTTTCAGATGCGCTTACTATAGAGGCGGTTAAGGAAATACAAAAGGCTGTGGCAGAAGGAAAACCTTTCTATCTGAATATGTCGCATTATGCGGTACATACTCCGCTGGATATCGATAAGCGTTTTATAGATAATTACCCTCGCACAAAGAAGGATGATGCACGTGCTTTTGCCGCGCTTGTGGAAGGTATGGACAAATCGCTTGGTGATTTGATGGACAAGCTGAACGAAATGGGAATAGCCGAGAACACTATGATTATATTCCTGGGCGATAACGGCAGTAACGCTCCTCTTGGTGACGCGGCCGATTATGGCTCGTCAGCCCCGCTGAAAGGTAAGAAAGGGGCAGAATACGAGGGAGGAGTGCGTGTACCGTTCATTGCCGCATGGGCTAAACCTGACGATACAAACAAGTTCCAGAAAGAATATCCTGTCGCACGCAATTATGTACAGACGCAGATGGGTACAATTATGGATATCTACCCTACTGTGCTTTCCATTGCAGGTGTAGAGGCTCCGGAAGGTCATGTACTTGACGGAAGCGACCTGAAGAAACTTTTTGCCGGAAAGAAAGACAACACTCGTAGGGATGATTTATTGATACATTTCCCTCACGAACACCGTGGAAATTACTTCACCACGTATAGAAAAGGTGACTGGAAACTGATTTATTATTATAATCCTGATAAAGACGGTGTCCCATCGTATAAACTGTATAATCTGGCTGATGATCCGTATGAGAAAAAGGATGTGGCATCGGAGAATAGTGATAAAGTAAGAGAACTGTGTAAATTGATGGTGAAAAGACTTGAACTTGAAGGTGCCCAATATCCTGTGGGAAAAGATAATAAACCATTATACCCCGTTATACCATAAACTGCTGTTAATCATTTAATAATATCATTTATGAACAAATACTCAAGAACAATTTCTCTGATAGTCTTTCTATTGTTTTGCAAAGCTTTTGTAATGGCATCGGGCAATAATGGCATTACAGATATAACCGTAGATCAGGGATTTCTGACTGCAGGAAAAGGCAATGCAGACCATATTCTGTTGAGAATAAACCTTAAAAGGGATTTGCTTAGGGAAGCTCCTCTCCTATCAGGTTTGAGAATTTCGCTTGACGGAACTACTGACTTCAATGATGTTTCATCATTGAAGGTTTATGCTACGCAAACTCCTTTCCTTAACGGCGATATTAAGGCTTATTCATTGTTATTGGCTGAGGCCGGTGCTTCGGCAGAAAACAGTCTCGATATTTCTTTTTCTTCGGATTTCATGCCGTTGAAGGAGGTAAACTATCTGTGGCTTACTGCAGATATTTCGTCTGAGGCAAAAGCCGGAAACAAGATTGATGTCAGGTGTGAAGGTTTGTTGTGCAAGGATGGCTCGCTCATGTCTGTAGAATCTGGAAATCCAAAAGGTATTACATGTATATACGACAGACAGACCATGCTGTTCAATCCGTGGGACAACGGGTCTGAATTCTACAGAATTCCGGCAATGATAGTGCTTGAGAATTATTCCCAGAATAAAGGTCGCATACTCACTGTGACGGACAGACGTTTTAACAGTAATGCCGATTTGCCTAATAAAATAGACCTTGTAGCTAGACATAGCGATGACAATGGGGCTTCGTGGAGTGAAACCAAGACAATAGCCGGAAATTATAATCAGGGACCGGACTATGGATATGGCGATGCGGCAATTGTAGAAACGGAAAGCGGTAAGGTGGTTTGTCTTATGGCTGCCGACCGACAGTTCCAGCGTTCTACCTATGACGACCGTATTAAGGTTTATCAGACATCCAGCAATGATGGTGGCGAAACATGGGAGCAGCCTCACGAAATATCTGATGCGATATACGATGCTGTATATAAAGATGCTCCTTCAAAGCTTCAGGGTGTGTTTGTCACTTCCGGAAAGGGACTGTGCCTTAAACATCAGAAAAGAAAATCTGTGAATGGAAGAATTCTGTTTGTAATGGTTTGCAAGTTCACGGACGGCCCTTACTGCAATTATATAGTATATTCTGATGATGAGGGAAAGACATGGAATGTGTCGAAAGAAGCGGCTTTTATTGGCGGTGATGAGGCCAAGCTGGTAGAGGAACATGACGGTACGGTCGTGATCTCTACACGCCGTAGCGGAGAACGCGGATTCAATGTTTCGCACGATGGCGGACTTACATGGGGAAAAGGTTATACTAACAAGGATTTGTGGGGCAACAGCTGTAATGCCGATATGCTGGTATATTCCAAGGATATATATCTGCATACAATGCCTAACGCTGAGAACCGCAGTAATCTGACGATTTATGCCAGCAAGGATAAGGGAAAGACATGGCCGTACAAATACGTGTTCAACAGCCTTCCTGGAGCATATTCCACTATAGTGAAATGTGAAGATGGCTCAATAGGTATATACTATGAGGATGGAACAATGAGTGACCATTATTCGATGAACTTTATTTCCATGCCATTGGAATGGATTTTAAGATAATATTCTGATTGCTTTATAAACAAAAAACTCCGGTACTGTTCTAAGTGTGAAGTACCGGAGTTTTTGGCTTTATATATTCTGTTTTATTTTCTTTGCACTATGCGTGCACCTGCCGGAACGCTTTCTGTAACCCAGATGTTTCCTCCGATGGTTGCCCCCTTTCCTATCGTGATACGTCCCAGTATTGTAGCGTTTGAATATACCACTACATCATCTTCAAGTATAGGATGTCTTGGTATTCCCTTTATAGGATTTCCGTTTTCATCCATTGGGAAACTCTTTGCACCGAGGGTAACACCCTGATACAGTTTCACATTGTTGCCTATGATACATGTAGCCCCTATTACTACACCTGTTCCGTGGTCGATAGTGAAGTGATGCCCTATTGTAGCCCCCGGATGTATATCAATACCTGTTTCCGAGTGTGCCATTTCAGTTATTATTCTTGGTATAAGAGGAACGTTCAGAGTATATAGCTCGTGTGCTATTCTGTAGTTTGTAATCGCTCTTATAATCGGGTAACAGCAGATTATTTCGCCAAAACATGTCGCGGCAGGATCGCCGTAATATGCAGCTTCCACATCCGTAGCAAGAATACTCCTTATTTCAGGAAGGCGGCTGATAAATTCAGATGCAATATGGGCAGCCGTATCGCGGCAAGGTTCGTCTTTTGTTTCCATTCCGTTGTTCTCCACTCCGAAGCACAGACCGGCCTGAATCTGTTCGGTAAGCAGTTCGAACAGTCTTTCCAGATTGACTCCGATATGGTAGTTTATGTTCTGGCTGTTGATATTCGACTTTCCGAAATATCCCGGAAACAATATTGCCCTTGACAGGTCGATGATTTCTTCCAGGGCTTTTCCCGAAGGTAAAGGCTCTCCGTCCTTATGTTGGTGGAAAAGTCCGCGGTAAGAGTTGTTGTCCGACAATTTGTCAACAATGTCTGTAAGTATATGCGAATAATCAAATAAGGTCATATTGCTCTGATTTTTATTATATTATTGGCAAAAGTAAAGTATATTTTCTTATTTCGGTAATAAAATGAATATTTTTTGACTGAAAACGTGTTTTGACATAAAATAAAAATACAGTAAATTTGTTCCGCATTAAAATTTATATCCATTATGCCGATAAAAAAGAATAACAATCCTTTTGCTTTCAAGGCCAAGCAGGGAGCAAAGAAAAAAAGCAGTGGCAAACGTATTGGAAAGTCCAAGCCGGAAAAGGCTAACAATCAGTTGAACAGACGTGTGAAATAAAAAAATGATACGATACATGCAACAGTCGCGGCATGATCGTATCATAACTATGATATGGTAATTATTAGAAGTGTCCCTAAAAGAATTTCAATTCATATTTTATTTCGAAGCAAAATTAGGTAACTGATATTACATTTTTGTTTTCTATTTGTTACATCTGTATTTTTTAATTTTTATAGCCGGATATTTTAAGGGCTTCTACAGGATGGTCTGTAGTGATATAATCAACATTCAGTTTGAGCATGTTTTTGATATCTTCCGTATTGTTTACTGTCCATACGTTTACTTTCATACCCAGCTCGTGTGCTTCTTTTACCCATTCAGGCTTTTTTTCGAATACTTTGTAATGATAGTCTATACCATTTATTCCCTTTTCCTTAAGCTCTTTAGGTGAGATATCCCCATTCAGATATGCTATCTCGGATTCTGGAGTTAGTTGTGCCAGGGTCTCACAAATGTATTTGCTGAATGAAATGTATTCCACTTGTTTTTCCATTCCTGCTTCCTTTACCATTTTAACGGCTTTCTCTGAAATTTCCTTTTCCTGTTCTTTTGTCTTGTGAGGCTTGATTTCCAGTATCATCTGTATATCCTTTAACTTCTTTCCTTCTGCAAGATATTCTTTCAGTGTAGGGATTTTTTCTCCGTTCTTCAGCTTTATTCCGTTAAGTTTGCTGTAAGGAACTTCGGCAATTGTTATTCCGTTTACGTTGTCATCGTGGTTCACTACAATCACTCCATCACTTGTGAGCTGAACATCAAATTCCGAGCCGTAAACTTTGGCTTCTGCAGCTTTCTTCAGTCCGGTAATTGAGTTTTGGGCAGAATTCTCTGTTTTCCAGTATCCGCGATGAGCTATTATCTGTGTCTGTGCCTGTGCAGTGTAAGTCATGAATGCCAGTGTGCATCCCAAAAGAATGTTTTTTAAATTCATAATTTCAGTATGTTGTTTTATTATCACAAAAGTAAAATTAATTTTGTATGAGCTGAAATTATTGATATTAAATTTGTATATCTTTTTATTTTCAAACTTATTACAAAATATTGGAATATGTTATATCTGGACGTATATGGCACTCCGCCGTACATTTTATATGGCGCAGTATTATAAAAGATAAAAATAGTATTACAAGTTATTTTACTAAAGTATTATTTTTGTGGAAAACTTTAAAGATATGAGAAAAACATTGTTAGCAGCACTCATGCTGATGCAGATGGGCGCATGGGCAAAAGTTGATTTGCCCGAAATTTTGAGTGATAATATGGTATTGCAGCAACAGACCGAAGTTAAACTTTGGGGAAAAGCCAAGGCAAATGCCGAAGTAAGTATCAGTCCGTCATGGACAAACAATATATATACCGTGAAAACGGATAATGACGGAAAGTGGATTGCAGAGATACAGACACCATCGGCAAGCTATACACCATATACCATAACACTTTCAGACGGAGAGGTGACAACTTTGAATAATATATTGATAGGAGAGGTGTGGTTCTGTTCGGGACAGTCTAATATGGAAATGCCTCTGGCTGGTTTCTGGAATTGTCCGATAGAAGGTGCAAACGAGACTATAGCAACTGCTTCACAATGGAAGGGGATACGTGTTGCCACAATAGAGAAAAACGGTCAGTTGGAGCCTGTAGATAGATGTAAAGGAAGTTGGAAGGTAAGTAATCCGGCTAATGCAGGTGCTTTCAGTGCTACAGCATTCAATTTCGCCATGATGATGAACCGCGTGCTGGATATTCCTGTGGGAATTATAAACTGTAGCTGGGGTGGAAGTACCGTAGAGGGCTGGCTTCCACGTGACATCGTATCGCAGTATAAGGATATCAATCTGAAGAAAGACATCCGTAAGGAAGACGGTCATGACTGGTGGCATTACATGAGTCCTACGCTGATGTACAATGGTATGCTCAAGCCGCTACAGAACTACACTATAAAAGGCTTTCTGTGGTATCAGGGAGAATCTAATGTAGGAAAGCACAAAACATATCCTGAGCGCCTGAAAACGATGGTAGAACTATGGAGAAAGGAGTGGGGGCTTGGTGAACTTCCATTCTATTATGTAGAGATTGCTCCTTTCGGTTCGCGTGAGACTAACGGCAGTGCATTGCTTCGCGAAGCGCAGTTCAAGGCACAGTCAATAATTTCAAACAGCGGTATGATTTCCACCAACGACCTTGTAGAAGAGTACGAAAAGGACAATATCCATCCAAAGGACAAGACAGATGTGGGTAAACGTCTGGCATACATGGCATTGAGCCGCACATACGGATTCAAGGGAATGGAAGATATGGGCCCTGTATATAGGTCAATGGAAGTAAAAGACGGTGCTGCAATTCTTTCGTTCGATCATGCAAAAGACGGTTTCAACCACCTGAAAGGTATGGAAGGATTTGAGATTGCCGGAGATGATAAAGTGTTCTATCCTGCAGAAGCAGAGGTATATAACAATCTTCAGATAAAGGTTAAGTCGGACAAGGTTAAGAATCCGGTTGCAGTTCGTTACTGTTTCCGTGATTTCAAGCCGGGTAATGTGGCAAATCTTCGTGAGCTTCCTATGTATCCGTTCCGTACTGACAATTGGGAATAATATAGGTTTGTAATATGAATTAAACGCTGTTTAAACAGTATTTTAGAGGTTTATAAATACTGTTTAAGCAGCGTTCTTTATTATTATTACTTTCGTCCGAAATCGGCAGGAATTTCGCCCCACAAGTCTGTTTGCCATTTCAGGATAGGAGTGGAGTAGGAGTTGTTCTTCAGCCAGTTCTCGGCTCTTTCTATATACTTGAACAGTTCCTCTGTTTTGGCATTTCTCACAAGATTAGTCTTGCATTTCTTTTGTTTCACCCACAGCTGAGCGTTTCTGCTGTCCGAATATATAGGCATGTCAAGACCTTTCTGTTTCAGCAGTGCCAGACCGTGTACTATTGCAAGGAATTCACCAATGTTGTTAGTTCCATACACAGGTCCGAAATGGAAAATCTGTTCTCCGGTGCGTAGATAGACACCGCGATACTCCATCATACCCGGATTTCCGCTACATGCGGCATCTACGGCTATACATTCGAAGTTGAAATTCTCCGGAAGATTTGCTTCCTGTTTTTTGGCAGTGCTTTCTCCGCTTTTTCTGCCGGGAGGGTTCATGAACTCATGCGCAGGTGAAGCAAAGGCGTGCTCTGCTTCTTCCCTCGTATTGAAGGATTTGTAGAGCGCGCCTTTGAAACCTTTTATCTGGAGCTGGCAGTCAGTCCATGAGTCATATATCCCCGGATTTACACCTTTCCAGACTGTATAATATTTCTTTCCTGCCATTATTACATTCTTTCAGGTACTTCGATACCAAGAAGTCCCATGGCCAGTTTCACAACCTTTCCTACGTTCTTGCTCAGTGCAAGGCGGAACACCTTAAGAGCCTCGTTTTCTTCGCGCAGGATGCTGAAATCATGATAGAACTGGTTGTATTCCTTAACCAGGTCGTAGGCATAGTTGGCAATGATAGAAGGATTATAGTCGCTTCCTGCCTGTGCCACTACGTTTCTGAAGTCGGCAAGCATCTGTATCAGACCTTCTTCCTTAGTGCTTAACTCAATGCCTGTATTAAGTGTTTCAGGAATGTTTATACCAGCTTCTGCAGCCTTTCTCAAAATAGACTGGATACGTGCATAAGTATATTGGATAAATGGTCCTGTATTACCGTTGAAGTCGATAGATTCCTTAGGATTGAAAGTCATGTTCTTTCTGGCATCTACCTTCAGGATGAAGTATTTCAATGCTCCAAGACCTACTATACGCGCTATATCATCGGCTTCTTCCTTAGTCAGACCATCAAGTTTTCCAAGCTCAGCGCTTGTTTCCTTTGCAGTTTCAATCATTGCTTCCATCAGGTCGTCGGCATCGACTACAGTACCTTCGCGGCTCTTCATCTTACCTTCTGGAAGTTCCACCATACCGTAAGAGAAGTGTACAAGGTCCTTACCCCATTCGAAGCCAAGCTTGTCGAGCAGTATTGAAAGAACCTGGAAGTGATAGTTTTGTTCGTTACCCACAACGTAAATCATCTTGTTGATAGGGTAGTCCTGGAAGCGAAGTTTCGCTGTACCTATGTCCTGAGTCATATATACGGATGTACCGTCACCACGGAGCAAGAGTTTGTGGTCAAGGCCTTCGGCAGTAAGGTCGGCCCATACAGAACCGTCTTCTTTTCTATAGAAGAAACCTTTTTCAAGACCTTCCATAACCTTTTCCTTACCTTCCAGATAAGTTTCAGATTCGTAGTATATCTTGTCGAAGCTTACGCCCATCATCTTGTAAGTCTCGTCGAAACCTGCATATACCCAGTCGTTCATCATCTTCCACAGGCCGCGTACTTCAGGATCATTAGCTTCCCATTTACGCAACATTTCGCGTGCTTCAAGCATCAGTGGAGATTCTGCTTCAGCCTTAGCCTTGGCTTCTTCCTCGTTCATGCCTTCAGCCATGAATTTAGCGGTAAGTTCCTTTACCTCAGCTTTATAATGCTTGTCGAATGCCACATAGTAATCACCAATCAGGTGGTCGCCTTTCTTGCCAGATGATTCAGGAGTTTCGCCGTTACCGTATTTCAGCCATGCCAGCATAGATTTGCAGATATGGATACCACGGTCGTTCACGATGTTTGTCTTTACTACCTTGTTGCCGTTTGCAGCCATAACATTAGCCAGTGCGTTACCCAGCAGGTTGTTACGCACGTGTCCAAGATGCAAAGGTTTGTTTGTGTTAGGCGATGAATATTCAATCATTACCAATGGAGATTCGTCTGTAGCGTTCTTTATACCCCATTTTTCGTCCTTGTTGATAGTATTAAGCAGCTCGACCCACACGTCCGATGCAATAGTCAGGTTCAGGAATCCCTTTATCACATTGAATTCCGCTATTGCCGGTTCGTTCTGTTTCAGATATTCACCTATTTCCTGTGCAGTCTGTTCAGGGCCTTTCTTTGACATTTTCAGGAAAGGGAACACAACCAAGGTTAAATGACCTTCGAACTCTTTCTTAGTCTTCTGCAACTGTACCATCTTTTCAGGCACTTCCTGTCCGTACAGTTGCTTGATACCTTGCAGTATCGCTGCTGTCAGCTTGTCTTCTATCTTCATTTATTTCAGTTTTTATTGTTTATCCGGATAATAATGCTGCAAATGTACTAATAAAAAGTGATAATCAGAAACATGTGTGGAATATATTGGATGAAGGTTACAGCCGGTTCAAATTTTACTAATTTCCTCTTCTGACATTCCTGTAATTGCAGCAATAGTACCTATATCCATTCCCATATTCTTCATATTACGGGCAATTTCCGTCTGTTTGAGTTTTTCTCCTTCTGCTCTTCCTACTTCCAAACCTTCTGCTCTTCCTTCCGTCCTGCCTTCCGCTCTTCCTTCCGCTCTTCCTACTTCCAAACCTTCCGCTCTTCCTTCCGCTCTTCCTTCCGCTCTACCTTCAGCCCTTCCTTCAGCCCTTCCTTCAGCCCTCTCGGTATTTATATTGTCTCTCAGAATCACGATATTGTCAAGATGTCTGTAGTATGCCTCTTTCTCTACTTTTGTCATATTGTCTATCTTTAGTTTTTCTCTCACGACTTCCAGACCGGGAGCATTTGCCCCTTCCGGTATTTCTCCTGTGTTCAGATAATAAATCCATTCTTCTAGCGGAGTTTTTGCCACTTTATTGAAGTCGTTTACTTTCAGGATATAATATTCCGGATAAAGTTGGCTTACTTCATCTACCTTGAATGTCTGCTTTTGGAACGGACTCAGTTCCAGAATGTCGTTAGTATGAATTCCGCGGAATTCAGTCTTTCCATGATAAACAATGTCCTTTCCGTGTCCGAGAGTGAAATAGACGATATTTATACTGTATATTTTTCTAACCTTGTCGTATCCTTCTCCTCTGTTTATGTATTCAGTCACCAGTTTTGATGTACCGAAAAGCATTCTTTGGAAGTAGGCATATTCGTTGTTGTTCTGCACTTCAATCAGGATTAGGTTTCCTTTTGAGTTTTCCGCCAGCATATCCACACGATTATACTTGTCGAATTCCTCTTCCTGATTGCTTTCGCTTTCCAGCAGGTTCTTTATGGTTATTTTTTCGTTCAGTAGGGTAGTAAGCAGTCCTTCCAGTACCTGAAAGTTTGCCTTGTCCCTAAGCAGGCGTTTCATTGCCCAGTCGAATCTGATATAATTTCCCATAATTTAAAATATTTTGATTTGTGCAAAAGTATTATTTCAAATCTTGTTGATTTCCTCTTCCGTCATTCCTGTGATGGCAGCAATAGTACCTACATCCATCCCCATATTCTTCATATTACGTGCAATTTCCGTCTGTTTGAGCTTTTCTCCTTCCGCTCTACCTTCAGCCCTTCCTTCAGCCCTTCCTTCAGCCCTTCCTTCAGCCCTCTCGGTATTTATATTGTCTCTCAGAATCACGATATTGTCAAGATGTCTGTAGTATGCCTCTTTCTCTACTTTTGTCATATTGTCTATCTTTAGTTTTTCTCTCACGACTTCCAGACCGGGAGCATTTGCCCCTTCCGGTATTTCTCCTGTGTTCAGATAATAAATCCATTCTTCTAGCGGAGTTTTTGCCACTTTATTGAAGTCGTTTACTTTCAGAATATAATATTCCGGATAAAGTTGGCTTACTTCATCTACCTTGAAAGTCTGTTTTTGAAACGGACTCAGTTCCAGAATGTCGTTAGTATGAATACCCCGGAATTCAGTCTTGCCGTGATAAACAATGTCCTTTCCGTGTCCGAGGCTGAAATATACGATGTTTATGCTATATATTTTTCTTACTTTGTCGTATCCTTCTCCTCTGTTGATGTACTCCGTCACCAGTTTCGAAGTGCCGAAAAGCATTCTCTGGAAGTATGCGAACTCGTTGTTGTTCTGTACCTCAATCAGGATAAGGTTTCCCTTTGAGTTTTCCGCCAGCATATCCACACGATTATACTTGTCGAATTCCTCTTCCTGATTGCTTTCGCTTTCCAGCAGGTTCTTTATGGTTATTTTTTCGTTCAGCAGGGTAGTAAGCAGTCCTTCCAGGACCTGGAAGTTAGCCTTGTCCCTAAGCAGGCGTTTCATAGCCCAGTCGAATCTGATATAATTTCCCATAATCTCAAAATTTAGTTTCTGCAAATTTAGTTATAAGATTTTGTTTTTCAAAGTATTGCTTTGTATGTGTTTGTGATTTGTTATCAAAAACTCTTTACATTGATGATAAGTCGTTTTAATGTCTAATTCATATTGTTGTAGTACTGTTTAAAGTTCCCCCGCGACTTTGCCTATTACTAAAAATGAACTTAAAGATAAAACTTTAAAGCAATAAACTTTTTATTATTAACTTTTAAAAGAGTACAATTATGAAAAAGAAATTTATGATGGCAGCAGTACTCCTAGGTGCATTGACACTGGGATCTTGCGTTGACGACAATGAGTCAGCATCAGTAACAGCGATTCGCGAAGCAAAAGCAGCACAACTTAGTGCATTAGCTAATTATCAACAAGCACAGGCTGAAGCAACAAAAATAATTGCAGAAGCAGAAGCTGCTTACAAAAAAGCAATGGCAGATAAAGAGCAACAGGAAACAGCAGAAGCACAAGCAAGATTTGAAGCTGAGTTAGAAGCTATCAAGGCAGAAGCTGAAGCTCGTTTGTGGGAGGCAAAGAAAAATGCAGCTCAATACGAACAAGACTTGATTGATCAGGCTGATGAACGTTTGAAAGAATTATATGCAACTTATGCATATGAATTATCGACACTATCTGATTTAAAGTCAGAAAAAGCACAGGCTGATTATGATTTAATTCGCTATAAAAATAATTTAGCATCAGTAAAAGAATATATAACCACACAAACAGCTATAAAACAAGCCTCTATTGATGAAAAAAAATTAAAGATTGAAGCATGGAAAACATATAGTGGTCTTGATAAAAATGATATCAAACTTGAAAATGAAAAACTCACTCAAGCTAAATATGATGCTTTTGCTAAATATCAAATCGCTAAAGAAACAAGAGAATCATTACAAGAACCGGCTGAGAAAGTTTTAGATTTATATGATGCTAGTAAAATCGAAATTTCTACAGTAGCGGCTGTTGCTGCTTTACAGGAATTTAATGCAAACTTCCCTTTAGGAAGATATGATTTTGCTGATTGGGATGAAGCTGAGAATGCATTGTCTGATTCATGGGATTATATTGACGGTGTTAGTTACGATGGAGAGACATACTATATCGAAGCGATAAATATATATTTGGATGGAACAAATTATTATGTTTCTCCAATTACAGAAGAATACGTTTCATTATCAGAAGAATTATCATATCCATATTCTATTGAGGCACCAATATATCAATTGAGAAATGAAGCCACAGAAACATTTATGTCTCAATATTTTGAAAGGAGTAAAAGCTCTTGGGAAGAAGTTCTTGGCTCACCAGCATCAGATAATAAGTTAGCTACAGGTTTCTATTTAATTAAAGAAAATGCTGAAAAGGAACTTGAAGAAGCAAAAAAAGAATTAACTGATGCTGAGGAAGAGTTCACAAAACTCGAAAAAGCATATAAAGATGCTTCTGATGCATTTGATGTTGCTTATGCAGATTATAAAGCAAAGTCTACAGCGCTGTCAACAGCCCAAACAGCTTTAACTAACGCTTATGAGAAATTAAATGAAGCTAATTTAAGCGGAGATCAAGATAAAATAGATGCAGCGCAAAAAGCGTATGATGCCGCTGAAGAAGCTAAAGAAAAAGCTCAAGAAGCATATGATAAAGCAAATGAAGTATACATAGATGCAAATAATGAGCTTAGTGAAGCACGAAATGATTATAACACATCAAAGTATACTACTCTACCTGACGCCAAAAATAAATTAAATGAAGCAGAACTCAGTTTGGCAAATGTAAATGACGATATAGAAAATTATAATGAACTTATTGAAAATTGGGACGAATATAAGACGAATTGGACAACATTGGTTGCTGCTTTAAAAAATGCTGACTATTCTAAAGAGGTCAATGAACTTGCAAGCAACGAGTCTGTAGCGGCATACATCACTGCAAATATTGAAGAACAAAAAGCGTCTGATGCTTATACAGAAGCGAGTACAGCTGCATCAGTTACTAATAATTTGTTGAATGATACTAACGTAAAGGATCCTGCAAGTGAAATCAGAACATTAGAAAATGAAATTGCTCAACTTGAAAAAGAAATAGCTGCATTAAGTGAAACTTATAATAATGGATTGAATAGCAAGGCTGAATATGAAAGAATGATAGCTGAGATAGAAGCGACAATTAAAGGATTGGAAAGCCAAATCGAATTACAAGAGGCTATCGTAGAAATGGCAAAGACACGTGTGGAAGAGGCTGTTGCTGATATGACTCCAAACGCATAAATCAAAATTATTAACGGCAAATAAAAAACAGTAAAATGAAAATATCTAAGTTTTTACTTTACGCCGTTATGCCCATGATGTGTATTACTGTGGCAAAGGCTCAGGAAAAAGGTCCACAAAAAAATGACTTTACTGTAGCAGCCACAGTAAGTTACAACAATAACGTGATGCAGAACGCGAAGCCTGGTAACTGGACATATTATTCCGTTACAGCAACTTCCACTAATTTCAGCGACCAGAAGTTGTCGGTCGGTGTAGAAGGTGGATGGTTCTTCAGCGATCTGTGGAAACTTAACTTGGGAGGCGGCATGAATATCTCCAAACATCCTGGATATTCAGGAGTTCCCGGCACATACGACCCTGCCAGTGGAGATGAAATAGGAGATGGGTCAATTCCTAACTATGCAGCAGTAGC
Source organism: Bacteroides sp. ET336 (assembly GCF_024733815.1). Classification (NCBI taxonomy): domain Bacteria; kingdom Pseudomonadati; phylum Bacteroidota; class Bacteroidia; order Bacteroidales; family Bacteroidaceae; genus Bacteroides; species Bacteroides sp. ET336. Next base: position 63,642 of record NZ_JANRHK010000013.1, on the reverse strand, counting down.
AGACCAGAACTTTATTCAATTCAACGTCTTTACAGGTGTTGACCGATACTTTAAGACTAAAATTAACGGTCTGATGCCTTATTTAGGATTACGGGTAGGTTATGCTTACGGTCGTAACTTGTCGCAAACAGATGATGAAACCTACATGGGACGCTCAGTAGGTGAAGCTTTCAATATACGCGGTGCAATAACCGGTGGTGTTGATTACTTCTTTAACGATGCATTTTTCATCGGTGTACAAGTAGATCCATTCGCTTACACCTATAATTGTACTCTGATCAAACCGCAGGAAGGTTTAAGTAATCTTGATGCCGACAGCCATAATTTCACCATATTGGCTGCTCCGACAATAAAGATTGGATTCAAATTCTGAACTATTATATAAATTTAGTTTAGGATTACAGTAAAAAAGGCTGTCTCAAATGTGTTGTTTGAGATGGCCTTTCTTTGCATCGAAAAATATCAGATTCTGACAATTAATATTTTTAATGGAGCAGAATCTTTTACTGTGTAAGGGTGGAGTTCCCTTCTGGTACAGATGTTTATGATTGTGATTTCTTTATTGAATAATATTCTGTATAAATTCCAAACAAAATGGAACAAGGAGAAATAATACTTTACCAACCGGATGAAACTGTCAAGCTGGAGGTACACATGGAAGATGAAACAGTCTGGCTTACACAGGCACAAATGGTTGAATTACTCTGTTCTACAAAACAGAATATAAGTTTACATATCAATAATTTAAGTTTCTGATTTAATATTCCTTTGGGAGTTAAGAAGTTACAAAAGTTATCACTGCGCTTCGCTCCGTTAGAAGTTAAAGCCGATAGTTCCGCAAAGGGAAAGCTGCCATACACTTGTGCTATTGGCTTTAACTTCTTAGCTCGCTTTAGCGGACGATAACTTCCTCTAACTTCTTTAACTCCTGCAAGTTTAACTTCGTTGACCGTTGCTTCGGTAAAACCGAAACTTGTGTATATTATAAACAAAAAAAGTAACAAAAAACTTGCGCAATAACCAAAGGGTTATTATGTTTGTATTGTCAAATAATAAGAGATATAAAATATGAGTTTAGAACAGATTAAAAAAAGATTTGCTAATTCAAAGGAGCTTTCTTAAAAAAGAATTAGACCAGCTAAGATTTCTGGCAGAGATGACCGGAACCTACAATGAAGACTAAATAAACAAAAGATTGGACAGACTTAACACGATAGACAAAATCTTAGCAGAATTAGAGAAAAAAAAGAAGTAGAACAACCCTCCCGGAAGGGAGGTCTTAAATAATAAAAGCATTATGACACTACACGAAGAATTATCAGCACTAATACCAATGTTGGGAACTGATTCACCTGAGTTTTATGATAAAGTAAAATCCATAGCTTCACGCTATAACTCGGATGATGATAAAAAGACTATTGCGGATTTTATATCCGGAAGAATGCAGGATATAGACAACAGAATAGACACTCTTGAGGAAAAAACAATAAGGCTCCAGATGCAGGAAGTATCGGACGTTATCTCGCTATCATATCTTGCCAAACATTATTTCAATAAAAGCCGTTCGTGGGTGTACCAAAGAATGAACGGTAACCTCGTAAACGGAAAGCCTGCAAGGTTCACAGATGAAGAGCTTGCCACCCTTAACAGAGCCTTGAAAGATATTTCAGAGAAATTAGGCTCACTAAGTATCTCATATTGATACTTTTGTTATTTGACACTAAACCCCGATAGTTGAGCCGCTATCGGGGTCTTTTTCTACCACTGCCATATCCGGCACTAACCCCTACACCCCACCGTTTAGGCTTACTAACTCAAGTTTCGGATTTAAAATTCAACCTGCAATAAATGCATAAAAAAAGCCTTGGGTATTTCTGTATGTCACAGAAATTTAGTAAATTGTAAATGTTGAAAAACAGGGGACTTCTGTTTGATGATGAGAAAGCAGCGGTTGAATGCCTGAAAATCATCAGTTATTTCCGTTTGGCTAATTATTGGAAACCTATGGAAAGCGATAAGGTAAACCATATATTTAAGCCTGAAAGTAAATTTGAGAACGTAGTAATCTTAAATTATAAAAAGCTAACAGCCGTTTTACAATTTAGTTTGGTGTCCTGTGTTTTTTAGGATAAATCATTTTTGGTGTAGCGAATAAAAATAAAGGGAAATTGGATTATCTTTGAAAAATGTGTGATTCTGCACATTTTATGTTCGATAAATGTGAGAAAGACCACCAAAACCTAATATTGTTATGGACATAATGATACGGACGGGTATATTGATGTAAAAAAAGCCGGAACGAATCCGGCTATATTCATTTTATTATTTTGTTGCACTCCTCAATCTGTTTTTCGTCTAGTTTGCTTTTATATGAGTTGAATATATATTTGCCTACTGTGGAATTTCCGTTTTTAAGAACCTGCTGTACGATGAAAGTGGCGAATTCTGATTTTACTGAGTCTGCCGATAGTGATTTTCCGTACATGCCGTCAATGAACTTGTCTTTTTCCATCAGAAAATTCATCATTCTGTCGTTCTCTTCTGTATCTGCTACATATACCATGTCGCCCATTTCTACAGTGATGTTGCCTTTTTCAAGTACTACAGGCAGTGTGACAGGGAACATGTCGCTGTCGTTTTCATGTACCACCAGCTCCATGACCTTCGTAGCGTCATGTTTGCCTTCGAACGTGAATTTGCAGTCTTTAACTGTGGCACTGTCGCATTTGTGCCCTGCAGCATCCACCATATAGACTGTTCTTTCGTCGTATTTGGGGTTTGTTATTTTACCGTTAATTCTATATCCTTCGGTAGCTGTCTGTCCGCAGGATATTAATAGAAACGCGAATGCGCTTGTACCTAAAAGTCTGAAACTTTTCATATTATAGTTGTTAAGTTTAAAAAAGCACTCCGCAGCTTCGTGTGGAGTGCTTTAATAATCAGGTTAGAATTTCTATTTGGACTTTTCTCGGGTTTAGAATCTGAATCCAATCTTCAAGTTCGGAGTAGCAAAGAACCCGATGCTGTGATGACCTGCCTGATATACAGCAGAACCCTTAGGGCAAATCTGGATGCAGTCATAACGATAAGAAATAGGCTGCACTTCGAAGCCAAGAATCAAACCCTTGGCGATGCTGTATTCTATACCAGCGACTGCACCTACCCGCAGACCGAAAATCTGTCCGGCACGTGAGTTTGGAGTATATAGTTCTACAGGATCTTGTCCTTCAGTCATATCTCCATTTCCCATTGGGATATCTTCAATTTCATCCCCAGGAATATCGTTTACGTCACCAGTGCTACCACTACCGATAATAGTACCATCGCTATTTTGATAGTCGTCGCTATCATCATAATATTCACCAGTGTAAGGTAAACTTGTCTGGATCCTTCCCATTTGCCATGTTAAAATTCCACCGGCGTAAAGATTGATACGTTCGTTTTTAGTATTGAAATAATAGTTTGAACCTAGGCTTACAGACCATGCATTATTAATTCTGCCTTCTATATATTTTTCATTCATAATAGGCAATTCTGATACTGTATAGTCACCTTCTATAAAATCTTTTTTAGGGGTGGCATTAATGTTCATGCTGAACATTGCATTAACATCCCATCTGTCTGTAATGAAATATTTACCTTGTATTCCAATGAGATTGGTCAAACTATTAGTATTCAAATTTCCCAAACCAAGGTATATGCCAGGATCATTGGATTGGTTTCCAATGCCACCTAAGCCCAATTGTGGATGCTGGTTACTAGGACTCCAATAATTAGGTAATAAATAGTTCATATCCTGATTGAACATCTGGTTATTCCCAATTACTGCAGAAACCTGCCATTGACCTTTTTGAGGAGCAAACGACGCATCACTGCTGCTGTATTGTTGCGCCATTCCTGGCGCAACTGTACATACAGACAGAAGTAATATGCATAGTTTCTTTATCATACTTTTCAGTTTAATTAATTGATAATTATCTATCTTGACCTTAAATATTATTCAGCAGTCCCTTCGTATGCATTAAGAACTTTAGTTAATTGCGCTGTGAGCATATCAAGATTTTGCTGCTGATATTCAACGACTTTCGTTTGATCTTCTATCTCTTGATCGTAGTCTGTATAGCTATAGCTAGGATCAAATCCATTTTCATTATACTGAGTTATTAAGAAATCGTAATAATCGATCCAACTTTTTACATCATTAATTGTCGTTTCTGTATATGAAATAATATTACTAAGAGCTGCCAATCCATTTGTAGTAGTGAAACCATTATCAGGATCATAAACTACATATGAAAGTTCTCCATTTTCTATCGCTGCTTCTATTAAATCCAATTGTGCATCAAGTTTAGCAAATTCAGTTTGATTATCATATGGAATAGCTGTACCATTTTCGATGTTACCTCCAGTTGCAAAGTTTTTGTATGGATTTGTTGCACTGAACCATCCTGTTTGATGTGATGAGCCATTTTGTGTACCATTAATCAGGAAGCCTTTAAGTTCAACTTCCCACAAAGTAATAAATAAGTCATTATATTCAGCAACCTTAGCATCTTTATCTGCAACTAACTTTTCAATAGCCTCTTTTTCCTTGACCTGTGCTTCTGCAATGAAGTCGTAAGTGGCTTTCCAGTTTGCATAATTTGTGAAAGCAGGATAAACGAGATCAAAGTTAACAGAAGACCAATACAAGCTATATGCGCTATTATTAACTAAATCTTCAGCTTTTATGTCAGCAGGAATTGCATCTTCAGCTTTTTCAGGTTTTGTACCATCTTCTTTCAGGATAGGTTCAATGATATTTGCTAATGTATATGAGCCATAACTGTCACCAAAGAAATCTACATTAGCATTAACTAATTTCTGATAAGTAGATTCACCTTCATAGTTATAGCTGTAGCTTGCTGACAGATTTAATTTTCTATCGTAATTATTCGCACTATTAAAATCGTTCAATGCATCAGATATTAATATTGGTAATTGAGTTGCAAGAGTTGCATCTGTAAGTGGGTCGCTTCCATCTGCTGGTTTTTTAACATGGCTATCATAGAATGTTGCATATTCACTTTCCAATGCGCCATCTACAACATTTCTTTTTTGGTAGAATCCTACGATTGTAGATCTCCATTGTTTTGCTGTTGCTAATGTTATTGCAGTTCCTCCTGATGCTATGCTTTTGTTATATTCTTCATTATAACCGTTGATAGTATTTATCATGTCATCCATAGGCTTAGTAGTTTCATAACCACCATAAGCTTTTAAAGCGGCATTGAATGCGATATAGCTATCAATCCATGCATTTAGAGCAGCATCATAATCAGCTTTGTATTTAGCCTGATCACTTGCAAGACGATTCTTTTCAGCCTCAATTTTGGCCGAGATGCTTGGAACTACTTCATTGTTTTCGTCAAAGATATCATTCTTGCTTAGATTTGCTCCAGGGAATAAATCGTTATAGTCATCAACATAGTTATCTTGACCTTTATCTATAATTGTATTTGCCAGTGTCTCCATTTCATCTGCCAAATCCTGATATTGCAGGTATCCACTATTTAAAAAATCTTTGTTAAGGACGATGTCTGCAATTAATGCATCATAATCTTCGTTGAATACTTTATTCAATTCATTAAAGTCATAATGACCATTATTTAATGCTGTATATAAATCTTCTTGAATGGCAGCATTTACTTTATCTAAAGGAAGAGTAAATGAAGATTCAGCTTCAAGTTTTACAATAATATCCTGTACTGCTTTATTGGCAGCTGTAAAATCTTCACCTTCTCTCATTTGTAGGTATTTACTCCATTCTTGTTCTTCTTTCTCACGCAATGCAATAATCTGGCTTTCAATGTCAGCCTTTTGTTTTGTAAGAGCTTCAATATCTGCATTTTCTATTTCATTATAATTAGCAAGAAGAGATTCCAAAATCTCTAAATCTTTTTCATATTTAGTTTTTGTAAGCTCCAGTCCTGCCACATAGTACTTATGGTTAGCAAGGTAGTTTAATTGATTAAGCTTTAATTGGCTCAAAGTATTTTGTTCATTGCTTAAATCTTGTAAAGCTGTACTTACAGCATTTCTTAAAGTTAAAATTTCCGATTGGAATTTGTTATCTCTATCTGTGAGTTGTGCTAATTCAAGTGAGTTCAATGCTTTTAATAATGCTTCTTGAGCAGTAGCAATATTTTTATCTGCATAAATCATTTGCTCTTCATACTGTTTTTGCATTAACTCAATCTGAAGTTGAATGTCAAGCTTGTCTTTTTCATTTTGAGCCTGAGCAAGTTCTAACTTCAGTTTTTCAGTTTCAAGAACAATATTGTCCAATTCCAACTGAACTTTTTCCCTATCTATTTTAACTTTTTGTATTTCAACTAAAGCTCTTTCATATTCAGCTTTAGCTTTAATAAAGTCAGCTTTCGCACCACGCAATGCTTCGATACCTGCAGGTTCGGTAGTGTCAATACAGCTTGTGAAAGTTGCAGCTGTTCCGCTCATGAGTAGAGCAGCCACGAGATAAGTCCATTTTCTCATACTGTTTCCTTTTTTAGGTTAATTAATAAGGTTATTAGTTTAAAGTTTTATCTTTAAGTTCGTTTCTAATAATAGGCAAAGTTGCGGGGGAACTTTGCATTTTAAATTAATATTTTATTGTTTTTGGTCTTTCTCGTTTTTTATCATCGTGTTTCCCAAAATTATTAAATAATAATACAAATTGTTTGTCTATTGGTAAAATTTTATTGATTGATGTTTCATAACATATTTTCGTTGCAATAAATAATTAATTTAAATATTTTAGTATAAAAGTGTAATTTTTACGCTATATATTCAGATTTTTTTGTTTATGTGTTTTATGCAAGTATAGTTAAATGGTATTTCTTATTATGTCGAATTTTATGATTTGTATAATAATAAATATTAAAGAGTTGATATTGTATTCTGTCTTTAATATCATTATTTCTTTTATATTTCCTATTAATATTAATAACAGTTCATTTACTTCTCAGCATTTTCCTTTTTCCATTTTGTAGGAGATATACCAGTGACGACTCTGAATTGCTTACAGAAGTGTGCCTGGTCAGTATAGCCTGTCATTGAAGCTATTTGTCCGAGTGATGTCTGAGGATTTTCCAAAATGAGTCGTTGTGCTTCGGCAATCCTCATCTTGTGAATCCACGTATTGAAGTTTGTCTGATAAGTATCGTTGATATAGTTTGATATATAAGTACGGTTTATCCCCAATACTTTACCCAGTTTCTCTACTCCTATGTCGTGCATAAGGTATTCTTTATTTCTGACCCATTGATCTACAAGATTCTTTATTTTTTCCGAATCTTTCGCCTTGCGTACTTTGTTTTCCTCACCAATAAATCTTTGATTTCGCTTTGTTTTCCCTTTGTTAAATTACTCCAAAATTAGTTTTTACTTTACTCTTTTACAAACGCACTTTTGTCGATTTGTTACTATCCGGTCGTATCTGTGTACTATTGTGTAAAAATTTGCGACTATGTGGTAAAAACTTTTTTCGAGTGTGTTTTTCTGGTGCGAAATTTAATGATTTATTAACAAGAAAAAACCACCGAAAACCGTGATTTTGGGTGGTTTGTAATTTAAAATGATATTTTTTTATTCATAAATCAGCGTAGATAGGCGTTCTTCGCTGAATATTTCATTGGATATTTCGAGAAGTTCTTTCGAAGTGATACTTTCTATTCGCTTATAGACTTTTTCTTTTTCTTCGTAGCGGTTATAGTGAAGGAAGCATTTTCCCATGTCGAGGGCACAGTTCTCAAAATTGTCTGATGCCACTCCCAGCTGTCCTATAATCTGCTTCTTTGCTGCCGAGAGTTGGCTCTCTTTCATCAGATTGTCTCTCAGTTTCTTGAGTTCCTTCCTTGTCAGCTCTATACAGCGGTCTCTGTCTTCCTGATCGCAACCGAAGTATATGCTGAACACTCCCGTGTCGGTGTATGATGAGAGGTTCGATTCTACGTTATATACAAGGGCGTTTTTCTCTCTGAGTACTACATTCAGACGGCTGTTCATTCCCGGACCGCCAAGTATATTGTTAAGCAGATAGAGGCCTGTCCGCCTGTTGTTATGTGCATCGTAGGCTCTTGTGCCTATCATGACGTGCGACTGATGGGTGTCTCGGCTCAGAATGAGGTCGCGTGGAACGTAAGGCAGGGGAGAGGTACGTCCGCCTACGGGAGATGTATATGGTGTGATGTCGCGAGTAAGTTTCCCTATTGTATCTGTAACTTTCCTGAACGGGATATTTCCCAAAATGAAAAATACCATGTTGCCGGTCTTGTATCTGTTGCCGGTGAAGCGCAGTGCGTCTTCCGGACCGAAGCCTCTGAGGAGCTCCGGTTTTCCGAGGATATTTCTTCCTAGCGGATGGTCGGGAAATATCAGTTCCTCGAAATCGTCGAATATAAGTTCGGCAGGGCTGTCTTCGTAACTCTGTATTTCGTCTATTATGACTTCCACTTCTTTCTCAATTTGGTTTTCCGGAAATGTGCTGTGGAACACGATGTCGGTCAGAAGTTCGGCGGCACGCATGAAATGCTGTCGCAGGAAAGCACTATAGACAACTGTCTCTTCCTTGTTGGTATAGGCATTGAGGTCGCCCCCTACGTTTTCCATACGGTTGAGTATGTGCCATGCGCGGCGGTGTGTGGTGCCCTTGAACAGGAGATGTTCCACAAAGTGGGCTATTCCCTGTTCGTTGTCTTTTTCATCGCGTGTGCCTGCGTTTATGGCGTATCCGCAATAGACTACGTCGGTTGGGCTAGGACAGTGTATTATCCTAAGTCCGTTAGCAAGTGTATATGTAGATATTGTGTTCATTTTTAAGTTATTGTACGGTGCAAATTTAAGAAAGGTTTTTGTTATAAAAAAACGTGGGCACGTTTAAGGTAAAATGGACGCACGTTTAAGGTGAAATGGACGCACGTTTAAAAAAAATGTATCGGGCATGCGAAAAGTGTCGTTTTTTATCTCCATATTTGTAAATAAAATTCATCTGAAATGGAACATATAGCAGTATTCTGTTCTGCATCGCAGGACATTGATAATATCTATGCCGAAAAGGCACGCGAGCTTGGTGCCTGGATGGGTGATAACGGCAAGACTCTGGTTTATGGCGGTACAAGTTCGGGACTGATGGAGGAGATTGCCGCCGAAGCTAAGGCACACGGAGCTATGGTGATGGGAGTGGTGCCTACCATAGTGGAGGAACGCGGGAAGACCAGTGACCTTTGCGACGTGGTTTTCCGTACTGACAATCTGAGTGAAAGGAAAGACGTGATGTTGCGTGAGTCGGATGTGTCGATAGCATTGCCCGGAGGAGTTGGAACATTGGACGAGGTGTTCAGCGTAATGGCATCGGCTACTATAGGATACCACAGGAAACAGGTGATTTTCTACAATATAAACGGATTCTGGGACGGAGTCATTGCATTCCTTGACGGACTGGAGAGGCAGCACTTTGCGCACTCGCCGCTGAAGAACTTTTATAAGGTGGCAAATTCGTTCGAAGAACTTGTGGAGATGATTAAATGAGATATTAGATACTAGGGGCTAGGGACTAGGACACCTCGTCAACTAGTAACTATTTAACTTGTAAACTAAAAAAGATGCGAAAGATTATAGGAATAGGAGAGACAATACTAGATATACTTTTCAGAGACGGACAGCCACAGGCAGCTGTGCCGGGAGGTTCGGTGTATAACGGTATTGTGTCGTTGGGAAGAATGGGCATGGACGTAACGTTCATAAGCGAAACAGGTAACGACAGGGTAGGACAGATTATCCTTGAGAATATGCGTGAAAACGGTGTGAAAACTGACAGTGTGAATGTTTTTCCAGACGGGAAATCGCCAGTATCACTGGCTTTCCTGAATGAGAGGAACGATGCGGAATATATTTTCTACAAGGATTATCCTAAGTTGAGGCTGGACGTAAAAATGCCGGAAATCGGTAGGGATGATATACTGATGATAGGTTCGTATTATGCTATATCGCCTTTGCTTCGTGACAAGATTAAGGAAGTAATGGACAAGGCCAAGGATAATGGCGCCATAATATATTATGACGTGAATTTCAGAAGCAATCATCTGTCGGAGGCTATTAAGCTTATGCCTACAGTGCTTGAGAACTTTGAGTATGCGGATATTCTGCGCGGCTCTACTGAGGACTTCCAGAACTTGTTCAAAATAAATGATCCGGATAAGGTTTATAAGAATAACGTAGGTTTCTATTGCAGGAACTTTATCTGTACTGATGCCGACAAGGATATACATCTTTATACAGGTAATTTCAGGAAGGAATATGGAATTGAGCCAGTTGAAACGGTAAGTACCGTAGGTGCTGGCGATAATTTTAATGCCGGAGTGGTATATGGGCTCATAAAGAACAATATCGGGAAAGATGATTTGTCCGGTCTTTCTGAAAGCGATTGGGACAAGATAATACGCTGCGGCATTGACTTCAGCGCTGAAGTGTGCCGCAGTGTACATAATTCTGTTTCTAAAGAGTTTGCTGCGTCATACCGCTGACAATCTTCTTCACTTCGTTCTGGAAGGCAATGAAACCGCCTCCCAGAACGCGGTTGCCGTCGTAGAACACGGCAGACTGTCCCGGTGTGATGGCCGATGCCTCGACGCTGAAATGCACCATCATGCGTCCGTCGTCCAATAGGGTAGCGGTGCATGGAATAGGTTTGCTTCTGTAGCGTATTCTTACCGATAGTTCTGGACATGTAAGAATCTCGTTTATGTCGGCAGCGTTGATATCCTCCACCAGCATGTATTCTGTCTTTAGCTGCTCGGCGTCGCCCAGCATTACAGTATTCTTTGCAGGGTTTATTTTCAGTACGTAGGCAGGTTTTCCCAGTGCTATTTCCAGACCTTTGCGCTGTCCTATGGTGTAATAGGCAAAACCCTTGTGCTGACCTAATTTCAGTCCCTTGCTGTCAACAAACCATCCCGGACCTATCTTCTCGTCAATGTCAGGACAATGCTCTTTCAGGAAGTCTCTGTAGTCCTTATCGATAAAGCATATTTCCATGCTTTCTCCTCCCTTGGCCTTGGCTTCGAAGCCTTTCGATGCAAGGTATTCCCTTACCTCTACCTTAGTCATTCCACCTAGCGGGAACATCATTCTGCGGAGTATTTCCTGAGGGAGTTTCCAAAGGAAATATGACTGGTCTTTTGTACTGTCATCGCCCGTGAGTATATATCTGTTGCCGTTTCTTTCCTCCATACGGCAGTAATGACCTGTTGCTATGTAGGCACAATTGGTCTTGTCTGCCCATTCGCACAATATCCTTTCCTTGAAAAGCGGATTGCACATAACGCATGGGTTAGGGGTGCGGCCACGCATGTATTCATCGATGAAATACTTCACTATCACCTGCCTGAATTCCTCGCGAACGTCTGCCACATGGTGTTCTATACCCAGTCTTTCTGCCAGTGCTTTTGCTTCGAGCACAAAGTTAGGCTCTTCCTGACCGGGGGTGGTGAACTGCGACGCTATGTCCCATGTGCGCATGGTTACGCCCACTACTTCATATCCTTTTTCCTGAAGCATGATGCATGTGGCAGAACTGTCTATTCCGCCGCTCATGCCTACTAGTACTCTCTTTTCTCTGTCTTTCATTCTTAGTGTCGTTTTGTATTAAATAACAGCAGGTGTGGCGATGATGTTCATACAATAGGAGCTACCTATACTTATTTTATGAACTTTTTGGCAACCTTATGATATGTATCAAGGTTTACTCCAAGCTTTTCGCCTAGGTCTATCATATCAAATAGCATTCCCTGTATTTCGGATTGGTGTCCGCGTGCTATATCTTTCTGCATCGATGCCGTGCTGTGAGGATCGAGCTTGTCTATAACCTTCAGATTATATTCTACAGGGTCTTCAGGGAATACTACTCCAAGGCGACGGCCTATCTCAGCACTTTCGGTTGACAGGCCTTTAAAGGTGTCGCGCACTTCGCCTTCGTGCTGTACTTCGCCCATCGGCACATCGTGATATGCTCCTGTACAGGCCATGGCAGAAATGAATGCCCATTTGATGAATGTATCACGGTTTATATCGTCGGACACATCTACCTTAATACCGCATTTGCGCAGCGTATCGGCTATTTCTTCCAGTCTTTCATGGGGAACACCCTGCTCCGGACGTGCACCGAATACGAGGCGGAAAATTGTTCCCATCTGGGTTATTTCGCCTTCGCCGGATACGAAACCTACTATGTAGATACATCCGTCGAGTACTTTCACTGATGGTGCGAGACGGCCTATTCTAGGGCCTGTACCATAGACATTAAGTATCGGAATAACCAGTGTGTCGGGTGTGGAAGCGCGCTCAAGGACATCTTTTATGGAATCGATGGAATATCCTTTCACGCATACAAAAATAACGTCGGCCTTGTCGTTGTATTCTTCGGATGTACAGGCCTTTACGTTCAGAAAGTGTTCTCCTTTAAGATCGGATTTCAGGTGCAGTCCTTTGCTTCGGATTGCCTCAAGGTGCGCGCCGCGTGCTATGCAGGTGACGTCCTCACCTTTTAATGCCAAAAAACCGGCGATGCTACCTCCAACGCCGCCGGTTCCTATGATTAGATATTTCTTTTGCATATATAATTGAAATTATACATTGAATCTGAAGTGCATGATGTCGCCGTCCTGAACTACATAGTCCTTTCCTTCGACATTCATCTTACCAGCTTCTTTTACAGCCGCTTCAGAACCGTATTTGATGTAATCGTCGTATTTGATTACTTCGGCACGGATAAAGCCTTTTTCGAAGTCTGTGTGGATGACACCGGCACATTGTGGAGCCTTCCAGCCTTTGCGGTATGTCCAAGCTCTTACTTCCTGCACTCCGGCTGTGAGGAATGTCTCAAGGTCAAGCAGTTTGTAGGCAGCCTTGATGAGTCGTGTAACGCCTGATTCTTCCAGACCTACTTCCTGAAGGAACATCTGGCGGTCTTCGTATGTTTCAAGTTCGGCAATGTCTGCTTCTGTCTTGGCTGCAACGATAAGGATTTCAGCATTTTCGTCTTTTACGGCTTCGCGAACCTGTTCAACGTATTTGTTTCCGTTTACAGCGCTTGCTTCATCCACATTGCATACATAAAGTACAGGTTTGCTGGTGATGAGGAACAGTTCTCTTGCTATCTTCTGTTCGTCTTTTGTCTCGAACTGTACTGTACGTGCCGATTTTCCCTGTTCAAGGGCTTCCTTGTACTGTACAAGTACCTCGTATGTCTGTTTTGCAACCTTGTCGCCACCTGTCTGTGCCTGTTTCTGCACTTTCTGTATGCGGCTTTCAATAGTTTCAAGGTCTTTCAACTGAAGTTCGGTATCGATAATCTCCTTGTCGCGTACAGGATCAACGCTTCCGTCAACGTGAGTGACGTTATCATCGTCGAAGCAACGCAAAACGTGGATGATTGCATCTGTTTCGCGGATATTTGCAAGGAATTTGTTACCAAGACCTTCGCCCTTGCTGGCTCCTTTTACCAGACCGGCGATATCAACTATTTCTACTGTTGTAGGAACTATTCGGTTAGGATTTATAAGTTCTGCCAGTTTGTTAAGACGTTCGTCAGGTACAGTGATTACACCTACGTTAGGTTCGATTGTACAGAATGGGAAATTGGCTGCCTGAGCCTTTGCATTAGATAAGCAATTGAAAAGTGTCGATTTGCCTACGTTAGGTAGGCCGACAATACCACATTGTAGAGCCATAAATATATTTAAGTTTTTTATTTTTAGATCTAAAACTCTGCAAAGGTACTTATTTCTAATAATATAACCAAAGAATGGTAGTCATATAGCAAAAAAGAGGGTGTGTCAAAATTCATTTTTTGAAAAAATGAACTTATAATTTGAAATTTGAGCACCCTAAAAGAGTAAAAAAGGGCCGCATCATTACTCAATACAGAGTTTGATACGGCCCCTTTTAAATATTATAGTTATAATCTGTAACTTTAGGGAGTAGTCATTTTAGTTTTGACACACCCTCTAAAATTTAGAGAGATTTATGTTTACTGATTTTATCTGCTTGTTTTTTATTTATCCATTGTAACTGTCATGTCAGGAATAAGGATGAATGTACCCTTCTTGCTGTTCCATTTGTAGTATTCTGTTGTAACGCTCTTGTTGTCATAAGTATAACAGATTTTCAAGTCGTTTACCCAACTGTTGCTTTCAGCATTCCATTTCTGTGACAAATTTTCAGTCATCTGGTTATTTTCATCATATTTATAGTTGTACTTCATGTATTTAGTTAGCAGATTGTTATCCATCTTATAGACTGTTTCTGCAACTTTCACTCCGTCAACTTCTTCTGCGTTGTAAATCAGGTTGTTATTCAACTTCGCAGCTGAAATAGTAGCATTAGCGATAAAAACTGTTACAATTACTAACAAGGTTTTGATAAAATTCATAGCTTTCATATTTTTATTGTTTTAGGTTTAACTTACATTTTGTTCTTGATTGCGGTGCAAATATAGATGTTATTTTGATATGTTGTATAGTTTATCCCTAAAAAATAGCTATAAATTAGCAAAATGTTAGTCATTTAACTTCTGTTTACAATTTAGATGAATTAGTGCGCTTCAAGCCAATTTTGACCCCAACCACAGTCTGCAAGCAAAGGTACTTTCATTTTGTAAGCAGCCTCCATTTCGGATATCACAATTTGCTGCACTTTTTCCTTTTCTTCTCTCAACACGCTGAAATTGAGTTCGTCGTGTACCTGTAGTATCATTTTAGACTTGATGCCTTCGTCCATGAAGCGTTTGTATATTCTTATCATGGCTACTTTGATAATATCGGCTGCACTACCCTGAATAGGGGCGTTAATTGCATTTCGTTCGGCATACCCTCTAACAACGGCATTTCTTGAGTTTATGTCAGGAAGATACCTTTTGCGCTTGAAAATTGTCTCAATGTAACCTTTGTCCCTTGCAGAACGTATGCTTTCGTCCATATATGCTTTTACTTTCGGATAGTTTTCGAAATATCCGTCAATAAGTTCCTTGGCTTCTTTGCGATCTACATTCAGACGTTCCGCAAGCCCGAAGACAGAAATACCGTATATAATTCCGAAGTTCGCAGTCTTAGCCTTGCTTCTTTGCTCTCTGGTCACTTCGTCTATATTTATCTTATATATTTTGGCTGCGGTTGCCGCATGAATATCCTGCTCCTCTCTGAATGCTTCAATCATATTGTCGTCTTCACTCAGGTGTGCCATTATTCTAAGCTCTATCTGAGAATAGTCGGCAGAAAAGAATTCGCATCCGTCATCTGGGATAAATGCTTTTCTGATTTCTTTTCCGTCATCGTCTCTGACAGGAATGTTCTGCAGGTTAGGATTGCTTGAGCTTAATCGTCCTGTAGCAGTTACTGTTTGGTTGAAAGATGTATGTATCCTTCCTGTCTTCGGATTGATAAGTTCAGGCAGTGCATCTACATATGTACTGAGCAGTTTTTTCAATCCTCTGTAGTCAAGAATTTTTTCTACTATCTGATGTTTGCCTTTCAGGCTTTCCAGAACCTCTTCCGATGTTACGTATTGTCCTGTTTTGGTTTTCTTGGCTTTTTCTACAATCTTAAGTCTGTCGAAAAGAACTTCGCCTACCTGTTTAGGGGAAGATACATTGAATTCCATTCCTGCTAGCTTGTAGATTTCTTCTTCTATTTCGCGCATTCTTATGGTGAAATGTCTGGAAGTTTCTTTCAGGGCCTCGGTATCAATTCTCACTCCGTTTCTTTCGATGTATGCAAGCACAGGAACAAGTGGCATCTCTATTTCTTCAAACAGTTCTTTCACACCGTTAGTCTCAAGTTCCTTTTCAAGAATGTTCTTAAGTTTGAGCGTTACGTCTGCATCCTCGCATGCATATTTATATATATCGGTAGGAGAGAGGTCGCGCATGTTCCGTTGGTTCTTTCCTTTTGCACCTATCAGCTCTTCTATCTTTATGGTGTCATATTTAAGATATACTTCAGCCAGGTAGTCCATGCCATGATGCAGTTCCGGCTGCAACACGTAATGAGCAATCATGGTGTCGAACATCTGTCCTTTAATGCTGACTCCATAATTGCCAAGGACAATCATATCATATTTTATGTTCTGTCCTACCTTTATGGATTTTTCATTTTCGAATACAGGTTTGAACTTATCGACGATTTTTTGAGCTTCTTCCCTGTCTTGCGGAACAGGAACATAAAAAGCCTGGTTTTCTTTGTAACTGAAGCTCATTCCTACCAGTTCTGCGCTCATTGCGTCGGTGCCTGTAGTCTCAGTATCTAGACTGATAATTTCCTTTGTAAGGATTATTCTTAAAAAATCGTTTATTTTATCCTCTGTATCAATGAGTTGATAGTCATAATCGGTGTCTTCAAGCCTTTTGAGACTTGAATTTTTCTGTTCTTCCGTATTGTCGTCGGCAAAAAATCCAAAGAGATTGCCTTGGAGTGCCTGTTTTTCGGGTGCCGGTTTTGCTGCCGGCTTTTTGTCGGATTTGAATACCCTTTCCAATAGGGTACGGAATTCCAGCTCCTCGAAAATGCTTCTGAGTTTTTCCTCATCCGGAGTTTCACGTTTCAGCGAATCCATGTCAAGTTCGATAGGAACGTCAGTTTTTATAGTGGCGAGGAACTTAGAGAATTTTATCTTTTCGACATTCGATTCTACCTTTGTCTTTATTGCCCCTTTCAACTGGTCTGTATGTTCAAGCAGGTTTTCTATGCTTCCGAATTCCGAAATAAGTTTCTGGGCGGTTTTCTCGCCAACGCCAGGACACCCCGGTATATTATCTGACGAGTCACCCATAAGTCCAAGCATATCGATTACCTGACTGGTAGATTCTATATTGAATTTTGCTTTTACTTCTTCGATACCCATTATGTCGAATTCCTTGTCGCCATACTTAGGTCTGTACATGAATACGTTCTCGCTTACCAGCTGACCGTAGTCTTTATCGGGAGTCATCATATAAGTTGTGATACCTCTTTTGCCGGCCTCTGTGGCAAGTGTGCCGATAACGTCGTCAGCTTCGTATCCCGGAACTTCCAGTATAGGAATCTTGTAAGCTCTGATTATATCCTTTATAATAGGAACTGACAATCGTATTGCTTCAGGAGTTTCTTCTCTCTGTGCTTTGTATTCCTTGTATGCTTCGTGTCTGAATGTCGGACCTGATGGGTCGAAAGCTACACCGATATGGGTAGGCGATTCTTTTTTCAATACATCTTCAAGTGTATTTACAAAACCCAGGATAGCCGATGTGTTGAAACCTTTCGAGTTTATTCTGGGACTTTTGATTAATGCGTAATATGCACGGTAGATTAATGCGTAGGCATCGAGTAGAAAAAGTTTATCCATATAGTGTGAATTAATAATGAAATTTCATGTAAAAGTACAAAAAAATACCGTATTCCCCGTTTTATTATTACTTTTGTACGCTAATTTATTCCCGATGAACACAGTAGATATAATAAAACAACCTATTACAAATGAGTTGGAGGCTTTCAGAGAGCTATTCGTTTCGTCATTAAAGAGTGATAATCCGCTTCTTGACAATGTACTTGCATATATAAAGAATAGGAGTGGCAAGATGATGAGACCGATATTGGTTATGCTTGTTGCCAAAGCTTATGGCGTTATAGATGATTCGGTAAGGCATGTAGCTCTGTCGCTTGAATTGCTTCATACGGCAAGTCTTGTTCATGATGATGTGGTGGATGAGAGTAGTGAACGTAGGGGACAGCAGTCTGTAAATGCTGTTTATAATAACAAACTTTCGGTTCTGGTTGGCGATTATATCCTGGCTACTTGTTTGAAACATGCCTCATTGACCAAAAACATAAAGCTGGTTGAACTGGTGTCCGATCTTGGTCAGGATCTTTCTTTGGGTGAAGTGATACAGTTGGCCAATCTTTCGAACAAGGAATTCTCAGAAGAAGATTATTTCAATGTAATACGCAGAAAAACTGCAGCGTTGTTTGCTGCTGCTGCAGAGTGTGGAGCAGTTGCTGTAGGAGCATCGGAAAAAGAGGTTAAAAGTGCAGCATCATTTGGAGAGATGCTTGGTATTGCATTTCAGATAAAGGATGATATCTTTGATTATTTTGAAGATGAAAACATAGGAAAGCCTACCGGAAACGATATGGTTGAAGGAAAACTTACCCTGCCTGCAATATATGTCCTGAATAAGATGAATGATGAAGCCTTGAATGCTTTGGCCTTGCGCATAAGAGGAATGAATGCCACCAAAGACGAAATTCTGTCGTTTGTTGAAACGGTTAAAAAAGAGGGTGGGATAGAGTATGCCGATAAGGTTATGCGTGACTATAGAAACAAGGCGCTAGACTTATTGCCTGAATATATACCACAGGATATAAGGCTTGCATTGACTGCTTATATTGATTATGTAATTGACAGAAAGAAATAAAAAAAGGACGGGAAACCGTCCTTTTTCGTTTTATGTAGATTTAGAAGAACTTGATGTCTTCACCTGTTATCTCCGAAAGCAAAAGGTTTGCAAGACGACTTGTTCCGATGCGGAATAGTCCCTCGTTCAGCCATTCTTCTCCAAGTACTTCTTTGGCTATTGTATAATATTTCAAGGCATCTTCCACTGTATTGATACCTCCGGCAGCTTTAAAACCAATCTTTATTCCTGTTTCAAGGAAGTATTCCTTTATTGCCTTACACATTATAAAAGCAGCCTCTGGAGTTGCTCCTATGCTTTCCTTTCCGGTAGAAGTCTTTATGAAGTCAGCACCTGCATACATCGCCAGGATAGAAGCTTTCTTTATGTTTGAAGCGCTTCCCAGTACTCCTGTCTCAAGTATTACTTTCAGTGGCTTTTCTCCACAAACGGCTTTCAGCTCCTCTATTTCGTCGCACATTCCCTCGTAATCTCCGCTAAGGAATTTGCCTATCGGCATAACGATATCTATCTCGTCGGCGCCTGCATGTATAGCCATGGCCGTTTCGGCTACTTTGACTTCGGTGAATGTCTGTGATGACGGGAAGCCTCCTGAAACGCATGCTATCTTGACATCGTCCGCTTCCAGAGCGTCGTTCACAATTTCTGCCATATTTGGGTAAACACAGATTGCGGCAACGTTTTTCAGGTCAGGATATTTGTCAACAAACTCATTAACCTTCTCTGTGAATTTAAGTATGCTTTCTTCGCTGTCTGTACATTTCAGACTTGTAAGGTCTATGCAATTGAATAAAAATTTCTTTACATCTTTTGTATTGTTCTCATGAAGATATTTATTCAGAATATTATCCGTTGCATAAGTTATTTCATCGTCCTTTATGGCGGTGTTATACTTGTTCAGTGCCTCTGTGTATTTATCACTTGTAGGCATCTCATGTTCATGCTCGTGGTCATGTTCCTGTTCAAAATCGTAGATGTTTTCTTCGTTGTAACTCATAAGCATTATAGTTTTGGATTGTTTTTATGTCTGTCTTTATCTCTTGAAGTTTTCTTTTCGATGTTCTTCTTGAATGCTTCCGTAAGGTTCACGCCTGTCTGGTTTGCCAGGCAGAGCAGTACCCATAATACATCGGCCATTTCGTCTGCCGGATCCTGGTTTTCGCCTTCTTTGAACGACTGGTCGCCGTATTTTCTTGACATCACTCTGGCCAGTTCTCCAACCTCTTCGGTAAGAACTGCCATATTGGTAAGTTCGCTGAAGTATCTTACTCCGTATTCCTTTATCCAGTTGTCAACTGTTTTCTGGGCTTCATCAAGTGTCATATTTTTTGAGTTTTTTGGTTCTTGAGTTTTTGAGTTACTAGTTGACTAGTTGACAAGTTGACGAGGTTACCATCCGGATGAAGAGCCTTGTCAACTTGTAACTGAAGCCTTGTAACTGTAGCCTTGTTAACTAAAATTCATTCCTTATTTTTAGAGTCGATTAAAATAGTAACAGGACCGTTGTTAAGCAGCTCTACTTTCATGTCTGCCCCGAATTCACCTGTGCCTACTTCTTTACCCAATGCCTTGCTTACTTCGCTGCAGAAGTATTCATAGAGTGGGATAGCGGTCTCATGTCCGGCAGCTCTGATGTACGACGGTCTGTTTCCTTTCTTTGTAGAAGCCATAAGAGTGAATTGGCTTACGATTAGAATCTCACCGTTTATGTCCATGATAGATTTGTTCATCACTCCGTTTTCATCGTCGAACACTCTCAGTCCGATAACCTTTTTGCACAGCCAGTCGGCATCTTCTTTAGTGTCGGCTTCCTCTATACCTACAAGTATCATGAAACCTTCCTTTATTGCCGATTTGCACACGCCGTTTATGGTTACCGATGCATGGCTTACTCTCTGTATAACTAGTCTCATATTCTGATAAAATTATTCCTTGTTTAATTCCTCTTTTACGGCCTTTGCAGAGGCTTCTCCTACAACTTTGGATAATTCCTCTATGCTGGCTTCCTTTATTCGTCTGACGCTCTTAAAAGCCTTCAGAAGCGCCGTTTTCTTTTTCTCTCCGATACCCTTGATGTTGTCCAGTGCCGATGCTATCTGGCTCTTGCTTCTCTTATCGCGATGGAAGGTGATGGCAAATCTGTGCACTTCGTCCTGAATGTTTTCAAGCAGATGGAATAGGGGAGTTCCCTGTTTTATTCCTATGGTCTGCGGTGGAAATCCGGCAAGTACTTCCGATGTCCTGTGGTGGTTGTCTTTTGCCAGTCCCACGATTGGAATGTTGAGGTGAAGCTCGTCTTCTATTACTTGTCTTACAACTTCCATCTGTCCTTTTCCACCATCTGTCAGAATAACGTCAGGCAGTTCGCCCTGCTCGTCCAAAATACGTGTATATCTTCGTCTCACCACCTCCTGCATCGAAGCATAATCATCCGGACCTTCCACGGTTTTTATAATGTATTTCCTATAGTCCTTTTTGCTTGGTTTCGCTTTCTTGAAAACTACACAGGCGGCTACAGCATCCGAGCCCTGAATGTTCGAGTTATCGAAGCATTCTATATGGACAGGCATTTTTTCCAGGTGAAGCTGTTCCTGAATTTCTTTCATCAGCCTTACACTCCTCTGCTCCGGATTAAGCTTTTCTGCCTGCTTCAGGCGATCTACTTTATACTGTTTTACGTTCAGGATAGACAGTTCCAAAAGATGTTTTTTGTCGCCTCTTTGCGGCACTGTAAATGTTACTCCGTTCATCTCCATATCCAGTTCGAACGGAACTATTATCTCTTTCGATTTGCTCTGGTATCTTTCGCGCATCTCCACAATACCCAACTGGAGCAGTTCCTCTTTTGTCTCGTTCATCCGCACTTTATATTCGAAAGTGAAGGCCTGGTTTATGCATCCGTTCGTGATGTGCAGATAGTTGATATATGCCACTCCCTCGTCAGTTTCTATAGAGAATACATCGATGTTGTGAAGTACTGAACTTACCACCTCGCTCTTCGATCTGTAGCTTTCCACCAGGTCGTATTTCAGCTTTATCTTATGCGCTTCTTCAAACTTAAGTTCGCTTGCCAGCTTCTGCATCTCGTCCATCAGCATGTCGCTTATGATTCGCGTATTGCCTTTCAGAATCTCTTTTATTTCTGCTATCTGCTTCATGTATTCTTCGTGGCTTTGAAGTCCTATACATGGCCCTTTGCAGTTCTTGATATGATATTCCAGGCAAACCTTGAATTTCCCTTGCGATATGTTTTCCGGTGTAAGTGCCAGATGACAAGTGCGCAGATTATAGAGTTTCTTTATAAGCTCCAATACTGCCATCATTGAAGGAACGTGGCTGTAAGGACCGAAGTATGTACCTTCTTTTCTGATTATCTTCCGTGTCTTGAAAACACGTGGAAAATACTCGTTGCTGATGCAGATAGAAGGGTAGCTCTTGTCGTCTTTAAGCAGGACGTTGTATCGTGGCTTATATTTTTTGATCAGGTTATTTTCCAGCAATAATGCATCCTCCTCTGAGTTTACCACGATGTATTTTATATCCGCAATCTTGCTTACCAGAATCCTTGTCTTTGCCGATTGGTGCTCCTTTGCAAAATACGAATATACGCGTCTTTTCAAGTTCTTTGCCTTACCCACATAAATGATAGTACCTTCGGTGTTCAGGTATTGATAAATCCCCGGACTGTCCGGCAGGTTCAAGACAATTCCCCTAAGATAATCGCTGGTTTTAAGTTCCTCTTTCGAATCCATTATTGCTGAAAAAATATTTAGAGTTCAAGTATCGTTGTGACATCAACATCGGAAGGGAAAGCCTTTCTTCCGTTAAGGTCTTTCAGCTCTATAACGAAGTTGATATATGTTTCTTTTGCTCCGGCTTTCTTAACAAGTCTGTGTGTAGCTGCCATAGTTCCGCCTGTGGCAAGAAGATCGTCATGAAGCAGTACCACATCGTCTTCGCTGATGGCATCCTTATGAAGTTGGATAGTGTCAGTTCCGTATTCCTTTTCGTAAGTCTCTTCAATTACTTCTGCCGGAAGTTTTCCCGGCTTGCGGGCCATGATAAAACCGGCTCCAAGTCTTGCAGCCAGAGCACCGCCAAGGATGAATCCTCTTGACTCGATTCCTACTACTTTAGTGATGCCTTTGTCCTTATACATTTCATACAGCTCGTCTATCAGACCGCTAAGGCACTCGCTGTTTTTGAATAGGGTAGTAACGTCATAGAACAGAATTCCCGGCTTTGGAAAGTCTGGAATCTCACGGAGGTTCTTTCTTAAAGTTTCTTTGTTCATTGGTTTTGATTTTATTTGTTCAAGCCTTAAAGTTTTACGTTAACCACACTTTAAACTTTAATGCGTTTTCCTTTATTTACAGTGATTTACGGGTAATCCTTAAACAAATTGTTTCACGTGAAACATCGTTTTATCGTCCCATGAGAACAAGTAGCACATTGATGTCGCTAGGAGATATACCCGGTATTCGGCTTGCCTGTGCCAGTGTTTCAGGGTCTATCTTCTTTAGCTTTTGTCTTGCCTCGGTTGACAGTGACTGGAGGGTATCATAGTCGAATTTGCCTTTTATCTTGATTGACTCCAGACGGTGTATCTTGTCGGCTATCATTCTCTCGCGGTCGATGTATCCTTTGTATTTAATCTGTACTTCGGCCGCCTCTATAATTTCTTCCTTGCGGTCTTCTATTCTGTCAAGAACAGCCTTGAATGCCGGAACAAGAGGAGCTATGTTTTCTATCGTAATTTGCGGACGGCTTATCAGGTCGATTAGCTTACATCCGTGAACCAGTCTTGCAGTTCCTAATGCTTCCAGACCATCGTTTATCTTGTCTGCCTTGATAGAGTAGGTCTTGGTGAATTCCACTATCTTTTCTATCTCTTCACGCTTCTTGCAGAGGATGTCGTATCTGTCCTGTTTTGCAAGTCCGAGCTTGTATGCCTTTTCTGTAAGTCTGAAGTCGGCATCATCCTGTCTCAGCAAGATTCTGTATTCTGCTCTTGAAGTAAACATACGGTAAGGTTCGTCCACACCTTTTGTCACAAGGTCGTCTATCAGAACGCCGATATAAGCTTCGTCTCTTCCCAATACGAAAGGCTCTCCGCCATGACAATTGATATGAGCATTGATACCTGCAATGATACCCTGACCGCCTGCTTCCTCGTAACCTGTAGTACCGTTCACCTGACCTGCAAAGAACAGGTTCTTGACAATCTTCGATTCGAGTGTATGCTTGAGTTGGGTAGGGTCGAAGTAGTCGTATTCTATGGCATATCCCGAGCGGTAAAGCACCACATCCTTAAAGCAAGGAATCTTTTTCAGAGCCTCAAGCTGGATGTCCATAGGTAGGGAAGAGGAGAACCCGTTGAGGTAAAGTTCCTGTGTAGTTTCTCCTTCCGGTTCCAGAAAAAGCTGGTGCTGCGGTTTGTCCGGGAAAGTTACGATTTTCGTTTCTATACTTGGGCAGTAGCGCGGACCGATACTCTGGATTTGTCCGTTGTAAAGAGGGGAGTCCGCCAGTCCGTTTCTCAGTGTGGCATGAACATCTTCGTTAGTAAAACAAGTCCAGCACTGAAGTTGTTTAAGTTCTCTTGGCTTACTTATGAATGAAAATCTATGGAAATCATTCTCGCCGTCCTGAGGCTCCATGAGGTCGAAGTGTACGCTTCTTGCGTCAATTCTTACCGGTGTACCTGTTTTCATTCTTCCGGCAGTGATGCCATGTCTGGTTATAGACTCAGTAAGATGATAAGAAGCAGGCTCTGCGCAACGTCCTCCGGCGAGCATCTTGCGTCCTATGTGCATAAGTCCGTTGAGGAATGTACCTGCAGTGAGAACAATACATTTTGCATAGAATGTCACGCCCCAGCAAGTGGTCAGTCCTTTAACTTCCCCATTTTCGATTATAAGTTCTTCCACTGTGTCCTGCCATATATGCAGGTTAGGAATGTTCTCAAGAATCTCTCTCCATGCCCAGATAAATTTGCCTCTGTCGCATTGCGCGCGAGGGCTCCACATGGCAGGACCTTTTGAACGGTTCAGCATTCGGAACTGTATGGCAGTCTTGTCTGTCACCAATCCCATATATCCGCCCAATGCGTCAATTTCTCTTACTATCTGTCCCTTTGCAATACCACCTACCGCAGGGTTGCAGCTCATCTGTGCAATCTTATTCATGTCCATTGTTATCAGACATGTCTTGGATCCAAGATTGGCTGCTGCCGCAGCAGCTTCACAACCTGCATGACCGGCACCGATTACAATAACGTCGTACTTAAATTCCATTGAATTATGATGTTTATTACTGGTTGCAAAATTAGTGAAAATTATCGTTGTTTTTCCCCCTTGCAAATATCATTTAACAAAGTAGGGCGAGAAATTCCCGCCCCACTACTTTTGTTCTAATTATTTCATTTCCTTAAGCATATCCAGTGCCTTGTTCTCTGCAGCTTCCATTATCTCTCTTTCTCCCGGTCCCTTGTCGTTTATTCCGCATAGGTGTAGGATTCCGTGGATAATCACTCGGTGCAGTTCCGTATCGTATTCCGCACCGAACTGTTCGGCATTCGTTCTTACAGTGTCAAGGCTGATGAACAGGTCGCCTGATATTCGCTTGCCTTCACAATAGTCGAATGTGATGATGTCAGTGTAATAATCATGTTGCAGATACTGTCTGTTCACTTCCAGAATTTTCTCGTCCGAGCAAAAGATGTAGGCAATCTCTCCCACGCGTAAACCGTACGAGGCGGCTACGGCCTTTATCCATTCTGTAGTTTCTCTCTTTTTGATGTCGGGCATTTCAACCCCGTCTGTCTGATAAGTAATCATACGTTATATAAGTTTTAGTTTTTTATCCGAAGAAAAGATAGCATATAAATATGGCTGAAATTATTCCTGCCAAGTCAGCCAATAGTCCGCAAGGAACAGCATGTCTTGTCTTGCTTATTCCTACACTTCCGAAGTAAACGGCGAGGATATAGAAAGTGGTATCTGTAGAGCCTTGGAAGATACAAGCCATACGTCCTACGAATGAATCTGCACCGTATGTTGTCATTGCATCAACCATCAGTCCGCGTGCCCCGCTTCCGCTCAATGGCTTCATAATTGCTGTAGGCAGTGCCGCCACAAATTCGCTGTCTATTCCACACCAGCCGACCAATGTGGCAACTCCGTTGATGATATAATCCATGCTTCCAGAAGCGCGGAACACCCCTATCGCCACAAGTATAGCTACCAGATATGGTATGATTCTTACGGCTGTGGTAAATCCTTCTTTCGCACCCTCAACAAACGCATCGTAAACATTTACTTTCTTGCGTATTCCGGCAAGTATAAAGCCGATAATAATCAGGAACAGGAATACATTTGCGGTCGTGGTGGAATATACGTCAATCATCTCTCTTGAAAGCGTAGTGAAGAAATATATTATACCTGCTATGAACAGGCTGGCTCCACCCAGAAACAGTAGTATAGTCCTGTTCAGAAGATTGATTTTCTGATAAACGCTTACGGCGATAATTCCTGCCAGGGTTGAAAAGAATGTTGCAAGCAGTATCGGTACGAATACATCTGTAGGCTGTGCGGCTCCAAGTTGCGCTCTGTAAACCATTATGCTTATTGGAATAATGGTAAGTCCGGAGGTATTCAGTACAAGGAACATTATCATCGGATTGCTGGCAGTATCCTTTTTTGTGTTCAGTTCCTGAAGTCCTTCCATAGCTTTCAGTCCTAACGGAGTGGCGGCATTGTCCAGTCCCAGCATATTGGCTGCAAGGTTCATGAAGATACTTCCTGTAACCGGATGTCCTTTCGGAATGTCAGGAAAGAGTTTAGAGAACAGCGGACTCAGTACTCTTGAGAACATATTTATCACTCCTCCAAGTTCTCCAATTTTCATAATTCCAAGCCATAAAGACAACACCCCTGTCAGTCCCAGTGAGATGTCGAAAGCTGTCTTAGCCGAGTCAAAAGTCGAATTGATGATAGCTGGAAAAACGCCTGTGTCGCCCATAAAGACCAGTCTTACTGCTGCCACTACGAATGCGATAAGGAAAAATGCTATCCAGATGTAGTTCAATACCATAAATCGTTTATCGTTTTTTGGTTATAAATCAGTTAGAAAAATCTTTTACAAAAATAAGTATTTTAATCAGAAAAAGATAATTTTGCCATTACTTAAACTTAATAATTAAAAAGTTGACAAGGCTTCAGTTACAAGTTGACAAGGTTCTATATCCGGATGGCAACCTCGTTAACTTGTCAACTCGTCAACTTCTAACCTAAAAACTCAAAAATATATGTTCAAGTTTAAATATTTACGTTGGACCCTGCTCATGCTGCTCTTTCTGTTTGTAATTCTCTCGTCGCTGAATGTCGGTGTCGCAGAGTTTTATTCACGTAGTATTTATCCGTCATTGTCATATGTGCTTTCTGCATTATCATCCGTTGTGCCGTTTTCTCTTGATGAGATAGGCGTCTTACTGATGATATTGTCAGTCGTAGTATTTCCGTTTGTATGGCGGATACGCAGAAAACTGAAATGGAAAACGGTTCTATTGCGTGAGGCAGAAATACTTTTATGGATATACGTGTGGTTTTATATCGGTTGGGGAATAAACTATTATCGTGAAAGTTTTTTCACAAGGGCCGGTGTCTCTCCTGCTAAATACGATGAACAGCGTTTTAAAGATTTTCTGTATTCATATACCGACAGTCTGAACAGTTACTGTTGCAATATTGATACCGTATCTGCGGAGCATGTTCATGAAGAGATAAAATTATCTTACAAAAAAGTATCTGATGTCTATGGGCTCACCACTCCCCGTTCGTTTCAGCATCCAAAGGCACTACTTTTCAATTCCCTTTATTCCGGTTCCGGTGTTCTCGGATTTATGGGACCGTTCTTTGCCGAGTCGCATATCAATATGCAGATTACTCCGTTGGAGTATCCTTTCACATATGCTCACGAACTTTCCCATCTTTTGGGAATAAGCAGCGAGGCGGAAGCAAATCTTTGGGCATATCAGACCTGTCTTCTTTCTTCCGATGCTGAGATTAAGTACAGTGGTTATTTCGGTCTCTTTCCATATGTGCTGATGAATGCGCGAGGTCTGTTGAATGAAGAGGATTATAAAAACTGGATTTCCGGTGTCCGGCCGGAAGTGATAAAACAGTATAAGGAGAAGCGCATGCATTGGTCCTCTCTCTATAGTCCGTTGCTTGGCGAAATTCAGTCGGCAATGTATGAAATCTATCTGAAGGGTAACAGAATTTCGTCCGGACAGAAAAATTATGCCGAGGTTATCGGTCTTTTGTTGTCGTTGCCCGATGAAGGTATAAAAATGCTTGCTGAGAATTGAAAAAATCGGGTATCTGTACGTGATGACTCTGATTTTTTAATTCTCGCAAGCCTGTCAATAACTGTATTATATACTATTTTATAGCATTCTGTTAATAAAATATTCGTAAT
The DNA here is from genome assembly GCF_024733815.1 of Bacteroides sp. ET336. Taxonomy (NCBI): domain Bacteria; kingdom Pseudomonadati; phylum Bacteroidota; class Bacteroidia; order Bacteroidales; family Bacteroidaceae; genus Bacteroides; species Bacteroides sp. ET336. Next base: position 35,681 of record NZ_JANRHK010000013.1, on the reverse strand, counting down.
ACAGCACTATGTGTAACATAAGTATAAAGATTGTTTGTGTGTGGCTGTCTTTTTGATATTATTTATTTGAAAATAATTATTGATAATCCGGAGAGAAATTCTGATTTAGCCTTCCGGTTGCCCTTAAATACTCGGTTTCATAAATTTTATACTGTGTTTGTGCTTCGATGAGATTGCTTTTTGCCTGTTTCCACTGTGACTGTGCATCTAGCAAGTCTGTAAGCAGTGCCATCGAAACATTGTATTTGTTATTGGTTACTCTCAAATTCTCCTCCGCCTGTTTAAGTCCAACTTCTGCCGTCCTGATAAGTTGGTAACCGTCGTAAACATTTTTCAGAGCGCTTTGAGCTTCCAAAGTCATAAGCCGTGAGTTCCTGCTTAATTCCAGTTCTGCATTCTTGAAATCAAGCTTTGCTTTTTTTACTTTCTTCAGATTTGCACCCCACTCGAATATCGGAATATTCACAGACAGCATTACAGCCCCTAACCCGTCGCGGAATTCCTGTGAGTACGGCACCATGGTTCCGTTGCCTGCGTCAACCATACTGTTAAGCTTGATATTGCCGTAATATGTATATCCTGCTACAAGTCCTATTGTTGGCAGCATGTTTGCGCGCGACATCTGTATCTGCTTTTGAGTGGCATCCATCTGATGTTTGAGCAGATTGAGCTCCGGTCGTCCGTTAATATCCGCTGTCAGAAGTCCAGGCTCATTAACGTGTATCGTCGTGTCAGTAAGCTCAAGTTCTGCATTTGAGTCAATGCCGGTAATTCTGCATAGCGACATGCGGCATAAGTCCTCTCCGTTCTTTGCCTTCTGTATCTGGTATAAAATGTCACTCCTGCTTGCCTCTATCCTCAGAAGCTCATTCTCTGTGCTTAGCCCTGCCCCAACAGCGGTTTTCACTTGAGAATACAGCGAATCCATCTGTTCTTTATAACTGTCCAGCATTTTTACCTTTTGTCTGACGGCAATAAGTGTCCAGTATGCATTGTCAGCTTCCACCAGCACGTCCATCATTGTCATCCTTTTCTGTTCGGCAGCTATAGACTCTCCCAGTTTTGAGAGTTTCTTTCCTGTCATTATCTTTCCTCCTGCGTATAGTGGTTGAGTAAGGGTTATTCCTGCCATATACATTCCTCGCATTCTGAGGTCCATACCCATCATGTCCATATCCGGAAATACGTATGTTCCGGTGCCTGAAGCCTCGATTTTCGGAAGGAAAGCCGAAGTTGCTATTTTATTGTCCAGTTGCGACTGCTGGTATTTATGTTCTGCCTGTTGCAGGGATTCGCTTTGTGATAAAGCCATTTCCCGGCATGAAACCAGGCTTAGCTTTATTGTTTCCTGTGCTTTTATATTTATATTATGGATAAAAATAAAAGCTGTTGTTGTAAATAATATTTGAAAAAATCTGTATCTCATTTTTATAAAGATTGATGTATGTAATTAAGCTTTCTTTATATTGAAAAGTACCGTATATAAGACAGGCAATAATATCAATGTGATAATAGTTCCAACAGCCAGTCCTCCCATTATGGTGATAGCCATAGAGCTGTACATCGGGTCTGTGATGAGAGGTATCATACCAACTATAGTGGTGAGTGATGCCATCAATACCGGGCGTACTCTGGATACGGTAGCTTCTATAACTGCGGTATATGGCGTTTTCTTTTCTTCTGTCTGCAGTCTGTTTATTTCATCTACAAGTACAATTGCATTCTTGACCATCATGCCTATCAGTCCCATCATACCAATGATTGCCATAAATGTCATAGGCTGGTTTGTTGCCAACAGCGATGGCACTATGCCGCAGAATACGAACGGGAAGCATATCAGAATGAGTATAACCTTTTTCCAGCTGTTGAATAGCAACAGAAGTATTGCAAGAATTATAAAAATGGTAAGAGGTACATACTTCAAAAGGTTTGCAATGGCATCGCCTTGCAACTCTCCTTCGCCTACCCATCTCATGGAATATCCTGCCGGCAGTTCGATAGCTTCTATGTCTTTCTTTATTGTTTCCACCACTTTTGCCGGAGTCGCTTCATTGATTTCTGTATTAGGGTCACATTCCGCTTCAATGACTCTTTGACCGTTCAGACGCATAACCACATCTTCGTTCCATTCCATAGTGATGCTTTCCGCTACCCTGCTAAGAGGTGTTGAACGGAAAATCTTGTCTTGAAGTTCGCTCATGCCTTTTCCTCCGGCAATGGCTGAGTTGAGTTCATCATTTGAAAGATGCAGGTTCATCATGCTCCATACAGGAATATCGTTCAGGTCGCTTATGCGGCTTCCGTCTTCGTTTCTGACCAGCATGTTTACAATTATAGTCCTGTCCTGTTCGTTTATTACTCCTACAGGCATCCCGTCTGTAGCAGCCATAAGGGCGTTGGCTATGTCACTTCTTCCCACACCTGAACGCAGTGCGTCCTGTTGTAAATATTTTGTGACGTAAGATTTTCCGTAAGGTTTCCAGTTGTTTTGTACTGAATAAGGATCAACATATTCGCATTTCCTCATTATATCTTCCGCCTTGCCGCTCAATTCTTTCAGGACAGCCGGATCCGGACCGGCGAATTCCACTTCAACCGTATGCGATGTAGATATAGAGAAATTATATTTCCTGCAACGTATATATGCGTCAGGATATTTCTCCCTCAAAATACGTCTTACTTCCGGTATTTGTTTCATGACGGTATTGTAGTCCTTGCAGTCTATAATCAGTTCACCGTAACAATCACCGCCGGATGTCATAGGCCTTACAAGGCAGTAATGCGCGGGTGCGCTTCCCTGGCTGACAGCAATTCTTTCTATGTCTGGACGTTCTGATAACAGATTACTCATGTCCAGAAGTTTGTCGCGTACAACATTCGGACTGGTGGCAGAAGGGAAAAAGCATTCTACTACATATTGTTTATAATCGAAATCAGGGAAGAACATGTTTTTTACTTTCCCCATTCCTAAAACACATACAACCAGTATTGTGACTGCTATACCTATAGTTATTTTCTTATGTCCTATCAGTTGTGATATGGCATTACGTACAAACTTGTGTATCGGTGAATTCATTACAGTATTTGTTGCGTCGCCTACTGCATGTTCCCTTACAGGAAGCCACGTCTTGGCACATACCGGAACCTGTACGAGGGCCAAAATCCAACTTGCCAGAAGACTGACACATAATACAAGGAACAAGTCGCCTGCATATTCTCCCGCAGAGTCCGGCGAAAGGTAAACACACAAGAATGTGGAAGCAGCAATGACAGTAGCTCCAAGCAACGGCATGGCTGTGTTGTTCCCTATCCTATACAGGTAGTTTTTTGGTGACAGTCCGCGCTTTTTATCTATCAGAATACCGTCCATTATCACTACAGCATTGTCCACAAGCATACCCATAGCTACTATGAATGCTCCCAATGATATTCGTTGTAGTGTGGTTCCGCATACTAATAATATAGGGAAAGATACTGCAACAGTAAGTATAAGACCAAAACCTATAATCAGACCGCTACGGAATCCCATGGTGAATATCAGTACCAATATTACTATGGCTACTGATTCTACAAGATTCCACATGAATGATGATATGGCATCTTCTACCTTGTCAGGCTGGAAAAATATCTTCTCTGTATTCATTCCGGCAGGAATGCTTCTCATAATTTCACTGAGACGTTTATCCACTGCCTTACCTACATCGGGCACTATGGCTGACGATTCCATCGCGATACAGATTGCAAGCGCTGGCTTGCCGTTGACGAAGAAACCGTTCCTTTGAGGCTCGGAGTATGTCTTTTCAATTTTTGCTATGTCACCCAATCTTATCGTCTTGCCGTCTATAGTCTGTATCAGAAGATTCTTTATGTCGTTTTCATCCTTGCTTTCCGAGTCAACATAGATAGGAATAAGTTCGTTTCCGCCTTGATATTTTCCGGCATTTACTGTCTTGAAAGCACCTTGCAGAGTGGACATTATCTGTGTAGGTATTACCCCGTTCCTGGAAATCTGTTCTTTTGACAAAGTTATGTTTATAACCTCATCACGGTTACCTGCAATGTTTATTCTTTTTACCCCTTTTACACTTGACAGTTCACGTTTTATCAGTTTGGCGTATTTGTACATTTCAGGATAATCATATCCGTCGGCAGTAAAAGCGTAAAAAATGCCATAGACATCCATCATGTCGTCTATCACTATCGGGTCATAACATCCTTGAGGGAGTCTTGAGGATGCATCGTTTACCTTGCGGCGCATCAGGTCGAAGTGCTGTTCAAGGTCTTTTGTAAGGACTGTCATCTGGAATTCTACGGTAAACATAGCCATTCCGTTCCGGCATTCTGTCTTTATCTTGTTTACGTTTGGAAGAGCTCGTAATTCTTCTTCTATCATGAGTGCCACTTTGAGTTCAACCTCGTGTGCACTTGCTCCCGGATATGGCACTATCACCATTGCCTGCTTGGCAGAGACCGCAGGGTCCTCAAGTTTTGGCATCTGTATGAATGACAGTATTCCGGCAATTATTATAGCTGTTACGAACGACCAGAATAGCATTGGTCGTTTCATAAAGTATTCTGTAATTCTTGTCATATCAGTCCTCCGACATTACTCTTTTCCGGTTCTTCTATTACTGTTACCTTTTCTCCCTCCAGCAATGAGTTCACTCCTGCACGTACAATCCTTTCTGAGCCGTCCAGACCGTTGCTGACAATTACTTTCTCTCCTGAGAAATTGCTGTCAATGGTTATGATTCTTTTTTCTATCGTTGAATCTTCTTTCAGGACCCATACGCAAGAGTTGCCATCGCTCTTGAATACTGAACATAGCGGTATATTAAAGTTTCCGGTACTATCAGTATTCTCATTTACAGTCAAACATACCTCTATGTTCATGCCCGGAGTAATTTGTTTTTTCGGGTCTTCTTTAAATTTCAGACATAGTTGGTATAACTGGTTCCCGTCTGCTTTTGGTGATATGCTTATGAAATCCATAGGATATGTTTGTGATTCTTTTTCTGACGAAACCCTGCAGTCATAACTTATCACGTTATTGATGACTTTAAATGTACTTGACGGTAAATCGGTATTGACCTCCAGATGCGAGACATCAAGGAATGTAAATAATGGTGTACCTGCATCAACCATCTCTGCAGGCGAGAAATTTACTGTCTGTATGTATCCGTCAGTTGGTGAGTATAGTTTTGTATATTCAAGCTTGTTTTTGTTTACTTGAAGTTGAATTCCAAGTTGTTTCAGCCCGGCATTAGCTTTTTCGTAATCATTTGCCGAAACGCTTTTCTGTTCAAACAGCTTTCTTGTTCTTGCCACTTCATCTTTCAACTGGTCATATTGGATTTGAAGAGCATCAACGCCTAATTTATAATCTGCATCGTCAAGCTCTGCAAGAAGCTCGCCTTTCCTTACACGATCCCCTTCCTTTACGTGTATGTATTTTATCTGTCCGGCAGTTTTAAATCCTAAGCTGATTTCGTGTGCTTCACGGACTATTCCTGAATAACTTTTTGTAACAGTTTTACACGATGGTGAGGGACATGTTACTTCAACACTATGAACAGGTAAAGAGCTCTTTTGCGTTTTGCCGCATGAGCATAATATACATATTAATAATGTAGATGTACATACTAAATTCTTTTTTTTCATACTTAATATGTTTTTATGTTTATAATATACTCTTTTATTGTGCAAAATTGCCGATTTATTTATTCCCACATGTTATCAAAAAGGATGGCAAATTGGTCAAAAGGATTGAGAAATGGTGTATAATCATTTAATTTGTATATATTTGTTCTTCAAAAGGTATAATATGATTAGTTATGAAAAACGATAATATTTTTTTGAACTTAAATCTCAGTGATTTGTCAGCATTGCCGGATGCCATTCATATTGACAATAAGTTCATACTTATTGATAATTTTGATGATACGGAAAATGATGAGAACACTAAAGGATTGTCGTTTGCCAATTATCCTATGAAATTATCTTTTACAATAGTTATACTTATTGTTTCAGGAGGAATAAAAGTCAAGATTAATCTGGAAGATTTTGAGGCGGGTGCGGGTGATGCCATTACCGTATTCAAAGGGAATATAGGTGAATTCTGCAGCCTGTTGCCAAATACTCGTATTGCAGTTATTGCCTTTTCTGATGAATTTTTCAATGTGATGAAGCATATTGGTACTGCCATTTCCATACAGCAGCAGATTTATACAAACCCGGTGTCGCACATTGAAAAGGGATTCTTTGAAGATTCGCTTGACATATATAAAAAAATGAAATCAAAATTGTCCGAAGTTGATAATATATTTCGCGAAGGAGCTCTTCAGGGTTATACTCAGGTTTTGATGTTCAATGCCTACTATTATTTTACCAAAATGAAGAATAATGTGAATAGCTCTTCTGAATATAACAGGAACCAGGAAATCTATTCCCGTTTTATTCAGGCTGTTCAGAAGAATTACGTCCAAGAACGAAGTATAACGTATTATGCGGATTTGTTATGTATTTCGCCAAAATATCTTTCGCAGGTAATAAAGAATGTTACGGGAAGACTTGCCGGTGAGTGGATTTCCGATTATGTAATACTTGAAGCAAAAGCATTGCTGAAAAGTAATAAATATACGGTACAGCAGGTGTGTGATATGCTGAATTTTGCCAATCAGTCTTTCTTCGGAAAGTATTTTAAGAGGAAAACAGGAATGTCTCCTAAGGCTTATATGAAAAGCTAAAAGAAACGGATAGAATTGTTTTTGCGCAATCCTGTCCGTTTCTTTATTTTCTGTTCTGTATATGTTATGGCATGAATGCATCCATTATTTCTGTTGGTCTGCCATCCTCTGTAAATGCGCCGAGACGGTATTTGTTAGGTTTGCATTCAGGTTCCCAATAGAATACACCTTTGCAAATGCCATCAGTGCTTTCAATACATTTTGTTATTAACTTTCTCAGCAGTTTGTAACCTTTATTCAGTGTTTCCTTGTTGGCTAAGTTGCCATTATCGTCCGCACATTCCATTCCGGTTTCTACTATCATCACATCACAATTATATCTCTCATTTACGAGTCTTATATTCTCAATACAATCGTTTATGGTCTTTTCCGGAGTATATTCCGGTTTTTCCATCATTGTCCAGTAAGGATAGATAGACATTCCTATCATATCCCATTTGCCACCGTTTGCCTTCAGTTCATCGAAGAACCAGCGATACAGTTCTTTGTCGTATCCATTGTCAAGATGCACAATAACTGTAGAACCCGGAAAAACTGATTTTACTGCGTCATATCCAGAGTTAATAAGCTCTGCCAGGTTTTTCCAGTTCATTCTGAATTTTACAGCAGTTGATTTGCTTCCAGACTCTTTTACATCACATTCGCGGATATCATATGAAGCACCGCTTGTTTTCGGATTCTCATCCCAAAGCATACCCGGACGTATCTCATTGCCAACCTGTATCCATTTAGGAGTGATTCCTTCTGCTTTCAACGCTTCAAGAACATCTTTAGTATGGTCTGCCATTGCTGTCTTCAGCTTGTCAAAGCTGAGATTTTTCCATGCCGCAGGCTTATGCTGTTGCCCCGGGTCTGCCCACCAGTCACTGTAATGGAAATCTACCATCAGTTCCATTCCGTTTGCCTTGGCGCGGCGTGCCAGCTTAAGCATATCTTCCTTGCTGCTCCAACCTTCTTTAGGGTTAACCCATACACGAAGACGGATAGCATTAAGACCAAGTTCTTTCATCAGTGAGGTGCATTCCTTTTCTTCTCCTTTTTTATTGTAGAACTTGTGTCCTTGCGATTCCATTTCTGTGACCCAGCTGATGTCTGCACCTTTATAGAAAGGCTCATAATCTTCTTTTTCTGTCGAATATTCCGTTACAGGTATTTCAAACTCTCCTGTCTTCAATCCCTTGGCCGACGCGCGAAGACGAATCTTTCCAGGTTTCTCTCCTGCTTGTAGTATCACTGTCAGCATTCCGTTGAATGCATGCATCTCCGGTTTGTGGAACAAGTCAAGGCATGTAGGGTCACCATTGGCTGAGGCTCTGTACTTTCCGGCACCATCAACACGTAAGTTAACCAGACGTCCGTCTGTAGGACAGAGATTGCCGCCCTTGTCTTCAATGCGAAGAGTTACATAAGCCAAATCTTTACCATCGGCTTTAAGACTTGTGTAGTCTGAAACAAGTTTTATACGGTAAGGTTTTCCTGCGGTATGTATGGATTTTTCAGCGGCTTTACTACCGTCGCTGTTGTAAGCTATTACTTTTAGTTCTCCCGGCTGATATTTCACATTATGCCACATCAGACGATAACGGTTCACTACTGTAGAGCCGTTCTTTGTTCTTATTCCCTGGCTTACTCCGTTTACGAACAGTTCAGCCGAAGGATAGTTGGTATATACAAACACAGGTATATCTTTTCCTTCATATCCTTCCCAGTTCCAATGTGGCAATATATGGAGAGTTTCAACGTCTTTGTTCCATACACTTCTGTAAAGATAGTATCTGTCTTTAGGTATAGATGCAAGGTCTATTATACCGAACATTGAGCTATGGTTAGGCCATGCATCGGTGTCATATGGGCTTGGTTCGCCAAGATAGTCGAATCCGGTCCATACGAACTGTCCTATAGTCCATTCATGGTCTTCTGCAAGTGCGAAATCTATATCAGGAATGTTTGACCATGAACAGTATTCCAGGTCGTATGAAGAAGACTGGTGGTCATCGTATTTGGCGTCTGCTTTACTTTCAGCTGGGAACTTATACACTCCACGTGAGCTTACGGTTGAAGATGTCTCAGAGCCTAAAACTATGTTTTGAGGCAGTCTTTCATAAGCTTCTTCGTAGCGGTGTGCACGATAGTTGAATCCCGGGATATCAAGCATAGCTGCAAATCCATTGTTCAGTACACAGCTCACCTGGTCCATACCGCATGTAACAGGGCGTGTAGGGTCTTCCCTATGACAAATATCCTGCAGGAATTTTGCTACTTTATAACCCTCAGGACTACACTGTGTAGGCACTTCATTACCGATACTCCACATCACGACACATGCATTGTTACGATACTGTCTGAGCATGTTTACCATATCTTTTTCAGCCCATTCGTTGAAGAAACGATGATAGCCGTTGTCGCATTTTGCTATGTCCCATTCATCAAAAGGCTCAATCATCATCATAAAGCCCATTTCATCGCATAGCTTTACAAGTTCCGGAGCAGGCATATTGTGCGCAGTTCTGATAGCATCGCATCCCATGTCTTTCAGCAACTTCAACTGATGACGTAGAGCAGATACATTTACAGCTGCTCCAAGCGGACCTAAGTCATGGTGATTGCATACTCCCTGAAACTTACGGTGTTTTCCGTTAAGGAAGAAACCCTTGTCGGCTATATACTCTATTGTTCGTATTCCAAATGTTGTGGAGTATGTGTCCTGCAGAGTTCCGTTTGCGTAAATCTCTGAAACAGCTTTGTAAAGATTAGGTTCTTCAGGTGACCATAACAATGGATTGTTCACAACAAAATTCTGTGTGAACGGCTGTCCGTGATTTATAAATCCCTGGTTGTTCTTGATGGCAACAACCTTGCCTTCAGGGGAATATATTCTGGTGATTACTGTCAGTTTCTTTTTATCAGCATTTTTAATCTCTGTGCGAAGATTTACAGAAGCGTAATCCTTTCCTACATGAGGGGTAGTAATCTGTGTACCCCATACCGGAACATGTATCTTTTCTGTAGTTATTACATGCACATTTCTGTAAAGTCCGGCACCCGGATACCATCTTGAAGACTGAGGCCTGTTTTCAAGGCGTACGGCAAGGATGTTGTTTTTACCATCCTTGTTAATAAGGCTTGTAACGTCGCAGTGGAATGAGTTATATCCCAAAGGCCAGAAACATGCTTCCTGTCCGTTGACATATACACGAGCCTCACTCATTGCTCCATCGAATACGAGTGTAGTCTGTTTGTCATTGTCAACATTGAATGTGGTCCTATACCATCCCACACCTACATATGGCAGTCCTCCTGTACGTCCGGTTTTTACAGAAGCCTGTGTCTCAAAGTTCTGAGTGATAGCCACATTCTGCAAGTCATTGTTTCTGTCGAACGGACCGAATATAGCCCAGTCATGAGGAACTGTTACATTTTCCCATTTGCTGTCATTATAGTCAGATTCCTCAGCTCCGGAAGCCTCACCTTTAAAGAATTTCCATCCCTTTTCAAGGGTTTGAATGTTTCTTTGGGCATTTGCGTTGCCTGAGAATACAGGTACAAGAAAAAGTAATGCTGTTATTAATTTAGTCAGTTTCATTAAGTAAAAAGTTTATTATATTCAATAAGGTGTAAATAAAAAAGAAATAGATGATAAATGCCTTGTCGTTTTCTATAAATATAAGCTGTGTTTTTATATATATAACTTGTATTTATAAAAACATAAGTTGTGTTTATATATATACAGTCTGTATTTATAGAATATGTGCGTGCGGAATAAGTTTCTTTTCCGTTAGTAATGAAGATTTAAACAGCGCTTAAACACTGTTTAAACGCTGTTTAAATTTGTATTTGAATCTGATACCTATTGCATTATCTCTTGAAAGCGTTGAGTGAGTTCGTAGGATAGCCTTCATCATTGAACATACCTTTTTGGTATCCTTCCCATCCGGCATAGCATTGTGGTTCCCATGCGAACACTCCCAGGCATCCTTCAACTGCTTTAGCTTTCGTGATAAAATCTGTATAGAATGCTTCTGCTTCTTCGTAGTTCCATGGAATACCTATTTCACACATCATTACTTTAGTGTTGTATTTGCTTATTAGTGCTTGCATATTGGCTATGCAGTCATCATTCATCTTTTTCCAATCTTTTTTAGCCTCATTATCTCCATCCGGTTCCGGATAAAGTGACATTCCAATAATATCCCACTTAGCGCCATTTTCTTTTAATCCATCGAAAATCCAGTTATATCTGTTGGGATTATTACCTTCATCAATATGTATAATAACTTGTGCGTCTGGATATATTTCTTTTACAGCATTATATCCGCTTTTTACAAGTTCTGCAAAGTTTGCTGTATTTCCGTTTGATGCTTTTCCATCGTTCCAAAGCATACCAGTACGTGTTTCATTTCCAACTTGTACCCATTCTACATCAATTCCTTTATCTTTAAGTGCAGATAATACGTCTTTTGTATGTTCTGATACCGCATTTTTAAGTTCGTCAAAACTATAATTTTGCCATGCTGCCGGCTTTGTCTGATTTCCCGGATCAGCCCACGTATCACTATAGTGGAAGTCAATCATCAGTCTGTATCCTAGATTATGAGCTCTCCATGCTTTGATGATTACATCTTCTTTTGAGCACCATCCTTCTTCAGGGTCAACCCAGACACGCAGTCTTATGGCATTCATTCCGAGTTCACGAAGCAGTTCCATACATTCACGTTCTCTACCTTTTGAATCGTAGAATTTTCTGCCTGATGCCTCCATTTCTGTAAGCCAGCTTACGTCTGCTCCTCTTGCAAATCCGGTCATGTCATACCCATCTGTAGGATCATCTGTTCCTTCTGTTTCAGGGAATGTAGGTTTTTCATCATTGTTACATGATGTTGTCATGGCTCCGCATACTATTGCAAACGCCATGAATAAGTATTTAAGTTTTTTCATGATTTTATTCAGTTTATTCGGTTATTTCTTTATAACTCCATGTCATTGTATTTAAATCTACTGTTATTGAAATATTCAGTGTAACATTCCAATCATAACCATAAATCCAAAGGGCACCGGCACCTATAGATAATTCTTGTCCGTTAGGGTTGCTTTCACTCCATGTACTTCCGTATAAGGAATATGTGCTTTCATCTACGAATATGAAATCGAAATTATATAATCCATTGAATATACCTTTATAAACTCCTACTGACTCTTTGGATAATGTTATTATTTTTTCAGTGATGGTAGAGTTTGTCTTATCATACTTGTACATGGTTATTTCTTCTGGAAAATCTTCTTGATTATCTGTATAGCTCCATGTTCCTTCACTTAAATTTACTGTAATGGTTACGTTTACCGTATTACCGCCATTAAACCACATATCCCATTTATCTTCAGATGATGAGAGTTTAGTGTTGTCGTTGGGGGCACAACCATACCATACGGAGTTTGTTCTATCAATAATCTGGAAATCAAGTTTATCACCTGAATATGTACCAGTATAGATACCTTTGTCTTTATTTACCAGATTTAATGTCGTTAGAGCTACTTCACTGCCATCATCATTGTAATGTACTACATCAAGAGTCTGAGAATACGATGACGGTATGTCTGTTCCTCCAGCTTCAACATATACTTTTCTGTCGTTTGGATTTATTAAATCCAGTTTTATAGTACATTCTCCAGCCTCTGGTATTGTTACAGAAATATTTCCTGCGTTGTCAGCAAGTACAAGATTATTGTTTTCATTTGCAAATGCAACGTTTACAGGAATGCCTGCGCCGTCGTTTGTTCCGGTCTCTACATTCCATTGATCACCGTTTCCGGAGATTGTAATGGTCTTTTCTCCTGCCTCAGTAGCGGTGAATGATGCTATCCATAAATTGTTTTCCTTGTCCAAAGTCAGGTTGATAGGGTTTTCACCTAGTCCTGATATAGCTAGAGAAGATATATAAAGTGCATCCCAAGTAGCTTCCTTTGTATTGACATTTACGTAGTAGCAACCAGTACTTCCCGGGAACCACATATTTTGTCTGTTGTTTCCTGCGTCACTTGTTATGTGGAAAGCTCCTTCATCACCAGCTGTTCCCCACATCAATCCGTTTCCTTCCTTAAGGAAGTAATGATACCATCCGTATGGAGTAAACATGAAACCACTGTATATTCCATTAGCCTCTGGAGAATATAAGATTACACCTGTTTCTCCCAGGTTAGCATTGTCATTGTTAGACTCAACAACTATTCCCGTGTTCATATCTATAACATACGGTGTAATAGCAACTCTTACCACATTACTATAGGCATAAGGTATGTTTTCGCCTGTTGTGCTTCCGAGGCGGAAGAATACATTATTCGCTTCACCGACCTTTGCTCCAAGTTCGTTTACAATAGAGTTAAGTTCACCACCATTGTAAGCTATAGAGTTAGATGTAGTTTCATTTTTGTAAACCTGTCCGGAGAAATCCTCTGACAGTGAAATCTCCATATAGTTTTTTGCTTTTGCAGCTGTTCCTACAGTTGTGTCGCTTATCTGTACATCCTGTCCTTTCCACGCAAACGATAGAACAATTTTTTGTGACATTTCAGATGTTAGAACGACATTGTCTGTAGTAGCTATGAGTTCACCTGAACCTAAACTTTGGAGATAAATTTTGTCTCCATCCTTCTCGCAAGATATTAATGCAAAGATTGATGCGAGGGTTATAAATATTTTATTTAAAGTTTTCATTTTATCCATTACTGTTTAAGGTTAATACTCTTCATTTTTCAGATTTGGATTGGCTGTCAGTTCTGCCGATGGAATAGGATAGTAATTGTATTTACTGTCAACAGAAGTGCCGTTACTTGATCCTCCTTTGAACTCCCACATATATTCTGCAGTAGTAAAGCGGTTGAAACGTATAAGGTCTGTACGTCTGCTGCATTCCCAGTAAAGCTCACGGGCACGTTCATCAAGGAAGAACTGGAAATTATTTTCTTTAAGGTCTGTTTCTGTTACGTCCTGACTGTTATTGCCGAAAGCGCGTCCTCTCAATTCGTTTACATATCCCACTGCAATAGCTATATTTCCATTTCCTCCACGTGCAGTTGCTTCAGCATACATCAGATACACATCTGCTAATCTGAATAATGGATAGTCTGTATTTACCCCTCCTATATCTGTATTTGAGGCTGCTTCTCCATTGTCGTTCAGATTTGTCCATTTTTCAACAAGCCATCCGGTTGAAGCATCTTCCAGAGAGGTTACTTCTTGTGTCTGTCCGTCTGTGTAGAAACATCCTCTGCTGTCACCCTCTTCAAATAGGTCTGAAACAGCCTGACATATTCTCATTGACCCCCATCCTTTAGTCACTCCATAATCAGCAGGTTTCTGTGTAGCTGATGTTTGGCTTATAGCCCCGCATACCATATATGTTGATGAACCCCAAGAAATGGTGGTATTTGCATCAACAGGAAGAGTAAAAATTATTTCGTTTGTACGCAGATGGTTGTCTGCATTGAAAAGTTTTTTGTAGTCAGATTCAAGTGAATATCCCTGTCCTATTGCGCTTTGGCATGCAGCTACACATTCGTCGTATCTTGTATCTCCAATATAAGTTTGAGCATTTAGATATAGCTTCGCAAGCAGTGTATATGCAGCACCTTTTGAAGCACGTCCGTAAGGACATTCGTCTTTGCTCAGAAGGTCATTTTCTATCGCTTTAAGTTCAGACTCGATGTATCCGAACATATCCTTTGCCATATAGCGTGGAGGAATATAGCTTCCGACAGGATCGTTTTCTGTTACGAAAGGAATATTTCTGAACAAATCCATTGCGTGATAATAGAAAAGGGCACGCATAAAACGTGCTTCTGCACGATAATGAACTATTTCGCTGCGTTCGCTTTCTGAAAAACCACTTATTTTCTCGTCTGTCGCATTACGCAGAAATTCGTTACATAACGCGATATTATAATATATACGGTAATACATGTCGGCGACCCAAGGATTGTTGGCGTCCCATGAAAGGTTGCTTATATCAGTCAGATTATCACCACTGAGCCAAGTATATGCCACTTCATCTGTTCCTACTTCCTGAAGATTGAAATAGCAACGTATGTAGTCTTGTCCGTAATTGCTGGAGAGGTCCAGATTTCCATCTTTACCTTGTCCGGTTGTTACCATTGATACATATATTTTTCCCAATACGCTTTTATAGTTTTGCAGGTTGGTATATACACTTTCCGATGTAATATCTTCATGTGGATACTGGTCAAGGTCGCCTATACAAGATGTCGCAAACATTGCGGCTGTACACACTGACAATATGTAGATATATTTTTTCATGATTCTGTATTTTTATAATTAGAAATTAAGACCGATGTTTA
The DNA here is from genome assembly GCF_024733815.1 of Bacteroides sp. ET336. Lineage (NCBI taxonomy): Bacteria > Pseudomonadati > Bacteroidota > Bacteroidia > Bacteroidales > Bacteroidaceae > Bacteroides > Bacteroides sp. ET336. Next base: position 20,586 of record NZ_JANRHK010000013.1, on the reverse strand, counting down.
AAGAGAATGTTCTTGGACGAGGATAGAACGTATTGTCCATTCCGTTTGGAACTTCCGGATCTACTCCGCTGTATTTTGTTATGCAGAATACGTTCTGTATCATTGCGCTTACATTCAGATTGCATGTATTGAATATCTTTCCGAAATTGTATCCCAAAGTAAGGTTGTCCATTTTCAGGAATGATGCATTCTCTACATAATAATCTGACAAATGCTGGCGTGTCTGGAAACCTGTTTCAAGATAACTTGCCGACAGGTTGTTGAGCTGTGCTGCGTTGTAGCTCATAGTTTCCATAGCTCCTGTGTTCATTGCCATTCCGTTATATACATAGTTGCCTATGTTTGCTCTGAAACTCATACCTAGGCTCCAGTTTTTCCAATTGAGCGATGTACTTAATCCCATAATATAGTCAGGGGCAGGAGAGTGATAACGGTATAAGTCGTCTGAGTTTATCACACCGTCCTTGTTAAGGTCGGCATATGCACCTTCGATAGGCTTTCCGGTCTTTTCATCGTAAAGCTGTTTGTAGACGTAGAACATGTAAGGTTCATATCCTTCAGTAAGTGTCTGGAACTGGTAACCGTCTATTGAAGGGCCTACAGGAGTATTTGTCACTTCTCCTCCTTCTACGATAGAAAGATTTTTAACCTTCATTTTCTGCCATGTCATATTGAAACTGATATCCCAGCTGAGATCCTTTGTCTTTATAGGAGTGGCATTCAGTGAGAATTCAATACCCTGGCTGTCAACATTACCTACGTTTGTAGTGATAGTCTTGTCGAATGTAGAACCAGCAGCTGCCGGAACAGTGGCAATAAGGTCTTTTGTCTGACGGGTATAATAATCGAAACTACCTGTGATACGGTCTTCAAGGAATCCGAAATCGAAACCATAGTTCCATGAAGTTGTAGTTTCCCATTTCAAGTCTGACACATATGCTTCAGGACGATAGGTATAGATGTATTCATTACCCATGATGGCTTGAGCGCCATCCTGGCTCTGTGTATATATAGGCAGATAATTGTAGTTTCCTATACCGTCCTGCTGTCCTGTTACACCATAGCTGGCACGCAGTTTCAATGTACTGAGTACATTCTGGTTTTTCATGAATTCTTCTTCAGAAATTCTCCATCCCAAAGCTACAGAAGGGAATGTACCCCATCTCTGTTCTTTGGCAAAACGTGAAGTGGCATCACGGCGCATAGTAGCTGTGAGCATGTATTTTGAGCCGAATGAATAATTCAAACGTCCATAGTATGACAGAAGTACGTGTCTCTCGTCTGTAGCTTTATATGATGTCTGTATTTCACCTGCCGCGTTCATGCTTGCCGAAGCCGGATTTACGGATTTCCAGTACTGATAGTCATAACCTATTGTCGCATCGAAACTGCTGTTCAGTGACTCTACCATCTTGTTGTAGTTGGCATAGATTGTAAGAAGTCTGTTCTCATTTTTTTGAGGGCCGTATGGATAGTAGTAACCGCCTGTAGTATAATATTGGGCAGCTTCAGGATTTACATAGTCTGAACCTTCGCCTTGTGCATAGTCGTAACCTAATGTAGCATGGAGTTTCAATTCCGGAAGGAAATGCATACGATAGTCAACATCGAAGTTACCGATGAAACGTATAACCTTACTGTGCGCATCGCGCTGTTCCAATAAGCCTAGAGGATTCAATACGCCACCTGTTACAGGTTTTCCATCGCTTGCAAGTCCTTCGGTATATCCTCCGAATGCGTCATTTCCTGAATAAACCGGTATGGTAGGATTCATTGTAGAGGCTCCCCATATTGCACTTGTATTTGCAAACTGGTTTTTATTCATTGAAGCCTTTGCATTGATGTTGAATTTCAGATGGTCGTCAAAGAATGACGGTGACAATGACAAGCTGCCTGTTACCCTGTTTGCGTTGTCGGTCTTGAGCAGACCGTCCTGATTGTAATATCCTACAGAAACACGTATTGGAAGATTAGGAAGCACCTTACCTGATAGGCTAAGGTTATTATCAGTGCCAAAGGCATTGTGATAAATATAGTCGTTCCAGTCAGTTCTTTCAGTACCTAACAATGCCTGTTGTGCTGCCGAGCCCTGAGTCTTTACTACATTCACAAATTCATCGTAGCTAAGCATATCAGCCATGCGCGTGCGTGTCTGTATTGAGTTAGTTGTACTGAATGTTACTTTCAATTTGTCCGAAGCACCTTTCTTGGTCGTTATAATGATAACACCGTTTGATGCACGAGAACCATAGATTGCCGTAGAAGAAGCATCCTTAAGGATTGTCATGCTCTCGATGTCGTTTGGATTGATGAGGCTTAGGAAATTACCGTCGTTACCGCTGATACCTCCCTGTTCCAAAGGTACACCATCGAGTACGATAAGCGGGTCGTTGCTGGCATTAAGTGAAGCACCTCCACGTACACGTATTGTGCTACCTGCAGTTGGCGAACCACTGTTTGACATAATCTGTACACCGGAAATCTTACCGTTGATAAGCTGTTCTGGAGAACTTACCAGACCTGTGTTGAAGTCTTCGCTTGAAACGTTTGTTACCGAACCTGTAAGGTCGCTCTTCCTTTGAGTTCCATATCCGATAACAACTACATCGCTAAGCATTTGTGTGTCCGGTACAAGTTTTATGTTTATGGTATTCTGGTTGGAGTCCATAACCTGTGTATTATATCCAATATATGAAAACTGGATATTGCTTCCTTTGGGAACTTCAAGTGTGAATTTTCCGTCGAAGTCTGTAATTGTACCGATTGTTGTGCCTACCGCAAGGACACTTGCCCCTATAAGCGGCTCGTTGTTTTCGTCTAAAACTGTACCTGTGATAATTACGTTTCCTGCTTGTTGCGCGAGGACTGCGAAAGTATTTCCGGCCCATATTACCGAGAGTAACAATACTTTCAGAAGAATTTTAGTGTTGCCTTTCATATTACGTATTAATTTTTTGTTATCGCAAAAGTAAGGAACATGTTATTAGTTAAGGGAAAAATATTGGACATATGAAGACAGAAATAGGACAAAAAGCACAAATGTCCTATTTCTTGTCCTTTTTATTGCTTATGTTGTTTATTCTGTCTGTCCGTTACCGGCTGAGTATTGTTTTGGCGTTTTGCCGAATATACTTTGGAAACTTTTCGAGAAGTACGAAGGATTTGAATATCCTACCATGTACATAACTTCGGCCACAGAGAACTTCTTTTGCTGTAATAGCATTGCCGCTTTTTTCATCCTTATGGATTTTATATATTCCACTGGTGAAAAGCCTGTCAGTTGCTTTATTTTCCTGTATATTTGTTTGCTTCCTGTTCCTGACAGTTCGGAGAGGGCGTTTACGTTAAGATCGCTGTCGGCTATGTGGTCTTCTATTATTTTTGTTATGTTGATAAGGAACTTTTCATCGGCCGAGGCACTGTTTTCTACCTGTTTTGGTGAGCCTATTTTTTCTATTCTGGCCTGTGCCTCAAATGTCTCTTTCTTATGTATTAGCAACTCAACTTTTCCGGTCAGTATTTCAGCGTCGAAAGGCTTTTGTATGAATGCGTCTATTTGTAGCTTTATACTGTTTCTTATAGTCTCCGAGTCGTCTTTTGCCGAGAGCATGATTATAGGTATGGTGGCTGTAGGCATGTTTTTCTTCAATATTTTACACATCTCCAGCCCGTTCATTACCGGCATCATATAATCGGTTATAATAAGGTCTGGTTTGTTTGTGTTCAGTATTTCCAATGCCTGCTTTCCGTTTTGTGCATATATACATTTATATTTGTCGGATAATATATTTTTAATCAGATTGTAAACATCTTTGTTGTCATCCACTATCAGGATTGTTGGCAAATCTTGTTTGTCTGTCGCATCGTTTTCTTCGCATATTGTTTCATTGTCCGTATTTAATGCCTTGTCAATCGGGAATGTCAGCGAGAAAACCGTTTTCTCTTTGTTGGAGAATACATTTACCGTTCCATTGTGCAGTTCCGTATATGTTTTTACGAGATATAGTCCTATGCCTGTTCCTTCATAGTGTTTCTTTGTAGCCGACGACTGGAAGAATCTCTGGAAAATGTATGCCTGTTCGCTTTCAGGAATACCTATTCCATTGTCTGAAACTTTTATATTAACTTCTCCTTTTTCGTCATCATAGATTATTTCTATAGATATTTTTCCTCCCGTTGGAGTATATTTCATGGCATTCGACAACAAGTTCCCTATTATCGATTCTAGTTTTATTACATCCATGTCAACAAACAGTTTATCCACATTCGCGGAAAAATTCCATATATGATTTCCTTCCGTTTCTGCGTCTTTCTGCTTTTCATATATCTCATGTATTGAAGATATAAGCTCTATTCTTGAGGTTATAAGTATATGCTCATTATCTTCCACCCTGTTCATTTCTATCAGTTTGTGGATTTTGGCGTTTAGGTTTACTGCATTCTTATAAACTAAGTTCAGCATTTCTTTCTGTTTCGGATCTTTTGTTTCCAGCAGCAGTTTGCTGACAGGTGTAACAATCATTCCTACCGGATTTTTCAGGTCATGCGAAAGGTTCGACATAAATCTTATCTTTTGTCGTGTCTGTTCCAGAATTTTCTTTTTCTCAAGTTTTTCAATGTGAAGCCTGTTTTTTACCACGAAGAAATTTATTATCCAGCATACCAGTCCTATTGCAAGCAATATATACAATACTTTAGCCTCTATTGACAGATATATAGGAGGCAATATTTTTATATTGGCTATTTTGTATTTGATATCGCTGTTTTCCATATGCTTTACATACAATTCAAAATTTCCGTAAGGCATATTGTTATATACAATTATGTTTGAATTGTTGTTTACGTAATGCCATTCCGAGTCAATTCCAGACATCATGTACATGAAACCGTTTCTTTGTGAAGTGTTGTACTGAAAGTCCGAGAACTCAAATTTAAGGTTATTCTCCTTATAGTTGAAAGTAAAATGTTGACTGGCTGTAATGCCTTTTGATATATGGTCATTGTTTACCGACAATGCTGTGAGGTATATCCTGCCGGCATTTCCTGTGTCGTTTATTATTTCTGGCTCGCAGTATCCTATACCGTCATAACTGCCCATATAGACTTTTCTGTTATCTTTATCATAATACAAGCTGCTGAATATTTTTCCGTTGATATTTATCTTTTTCACATCAAGCGTTTCCTTGTTTACATAAAACAGCCCTTTAGCGGATGAAATCCATATGTTACCGTCTATTTCTGCAAGATGAAGTACATTGTTTTCCTTCCACTCTGTTCCTGTTTTTGATATGATTCCGGAATTAGGGTCAATTCTGGAAATACTTTTGTTTGTGCTAATCCATATCATCCCTTTCGAGTCGCATATAAGGAATTCCGGGTATTCGTCATTCTCTGTACATACAGAATAATTATAAATTTTTCCGTTTTCGGAGTCTATTTTCTGTACTTCTTTTGTGTTATACATTACCACCCATGCATTACCTTTCTTGTCTGTTACGGTTTGTTTCACGAACATACTTTTCAGGCCGTTGGCTGTTGTATAGTTCTTGTCAGCTATACATATTCCGGAACTGCATTTACGCAATTTGTTTTTATTCACTACAAATATACCTCCAAGACAACTGCTAATCCATAGATTGTTGTCGTTGTCTTCTGAAATGTAATAAGCCCAGTTTGAGTTGTGTGTGTATGTGGAATCCATTATGGAATAGTGTATAAACTTGCCGAATTTGTCGTCATACCGTTCTATACTGCCGTCAGTAGCAATCCACAGGTCATTTGATTTATCCTCGAATATATGCCGTATTCTGTTGTGCGACAGTTCCGAGTTTTTCTCTCCAACTTTAAACCATCTGCTTTTCTCTATATTGTTTGTTCCTTCCGTCTGTAATAATCCGTCAGTACCTCCAAACCAGTATCTTCCCTTACTATCCTTAAGAATGGTATAAAACATATTACCGTCATTGGTATTGCTTAATTCCCAAACCGGAATGAATGTATATTTATTGCTATTGTCTGTATATGATATACCGTTATCTGTACCGAGCCAGATATTTTGTGCTTTGTCTGTAGTTATGCACCATATAATGTTGTTTGATATAGACTGGCTGTTCCTTGAGTCGTGGATATAGTGCTTTTGTGTCTGTCCATCGGAAGAATATACGTACAGTCCGTTGTCGGTACCTATCAGCAGGTTCTTTTCGGAATCGTAACTCAGAGATTTTATTGAATTTCCGGTAAAATACGGTATTAGTATTGTAGTTCCGTTATTAATGTCATGACGGAACAGATTTCCTTCTGTACCTATCCAGATTATTCCTTTTTCTTTATTTTCTAACAGAACGTTTACGAAGATGTTTTTCCATGTCCTGTCTGTTGGGATATTTATAGAAGTTATGTTGTTGGAGTTGTCTATTTTGCATAATCCGTTGTAAGTGCCTACATACATATTTCCGTCTGCGGCTTTTATTATGGAATATATGGTTTTATGTGGTAATTTGTCTGTAGGAAATTCATATGTCGTCTTTGTTTCTATGTTATAGCGGAACAGTCCGTCCAGGGTTCCTATCCATAGCTCATTTCCGGAGAGTGTGAAACATCTGATGTCTTTAATCTTCTCTTGTCTGTGGTCATAGTACGTCCCTTTGGGGGTATTGTATGAAAAAAGTCCGTTATCTGTTCCTATAAATATTGAGTCAGAATGTATAAGTCCACAATATATTCTGGTTTCATATTTTTCTTTTTCTGTATTATGCTGAAAGAATGAATATCCATCATAGCTGAAAAGTCCTTTATTTGTTCCTGCCCATATCATTCCCAAAGAATCCTGCATTATGCATCCAAAGACTGAGGCGTTTGTGTTTGTATGCATTCTGCTGAACTGCATGTATGACACAACTTGTCCTGAGAGTACAGAAAAATATGATATGAATAGGATTATTATGTATATGGTATTTTTCATTTAGTGTATGGATAGTATAGTTGTTTTATACAAAAATAGGGACTTTTCTTAAAAAACCATTTTAATGTATGTTCTTTTTTTATTTATAATCTCTCTTTTTTGCAGTTCGCCACTATATTCTGTACGTTTGCCACTATTCAAGGTAACGTCTGTTTTTCATCATTATATAATCATTAATTTTGTATCAGACAATTGAAAGTTGAACATCTAATTTTATACGATTATGAAAACAAGATTAATGACATTAGTAGTTATGATGGCTGTTTCAATAAGCAGCTTTAGTGTAATGGCACAGAACGCTCAAGATGTACCTGCACAAAGACGTGTAAAACAGAAACCTACACCTGAACAGATGATGGACAGACATGTTAAGATGATGGAGAAAAAACTTGTGATGGACGATGAGACTGCTGCAAAATTCACTCCATTATATAAGGAGTATCTTCAGGCCATGAAAGACTGTCGTCCAGCTGTGAACAAGGATGTAAAAAAGGCGGAAATGACAGATGCCGAAATAGAAAAAGCTATTCAGGACAGATTTGATGCAAGACAGAAAGCATTGGATGTTCAGAAAAAGTATTTCAAGAAGTTCAAGGAAGTGCTAAATGCAAAACAATTGCAGAAAGTATTCCAACAGCCATGTATGGATGGAAAGATGAATCCTGATATGAGAGATCATAAAATGATGAAGCGTGGTGATAAACCTGGATGTATGAATCGTCCTCACTGTGACAAGTGTCCTATGCAGGCTAAATAAAATTTTTTCATAATATAACTTAGAAAAAGATCCTGTCAATCAAATATAGTGGTGACAGGATCTTTTCTGATATGAAGGTGCGTTTTCTCCAAAAAAAACATCTGTTTTTGGTGCGTTTTCCCTGTTATCTGTATTTCTCCAATATCTCCATAATATCCTTGCCATATTTCTCCACAGTCTTCTTGCCGATACATTTGACGCGGAGAAGTTCGCGCTTATTCTTTGGCATTAGGTTGGACAGGCCGATAATGGCTTTCTGCTGGAGCACTGTATATGCCGGCAGTCCTTGGTCGGCAGCCTCTTTTCTGCGCCATTCCACCAGTGCACGATACAGTTCCATATTTCCGATATCGCTGCTTTCAAACGGAATTTTCTTTTCTGTCTTTTCACGTTTTTTGCTTGCTGTGGCTTTTGTCTCTTCCATACTTAGTATGGCACGTTTGCGAAGAAAATCCTGTACGTGGAAACCTTTGTCGTGTACATGCTCCATGAGGGCACACTTTATTCTTACTGCATCCGTCAGTTCTTCGAATGCCGTTTCTATTCTTTTCCTTATTTCCTTGTTGTCCGATGTTATGTCCGTACTGTCCAGCAAGTCCTGAAGTGGCCTGAGCATCTCGGCAAAATATTGTGATGCGCTGTATATGCGCTCCTGTAGGGCTTTGTCAGTCTCGCAGTCGGAGGCCAGTGTGGTCATACGCGTGTATTGGTTTTCGAATTTGGAACTAACTTCCGTTATAGACTGTTTGAAGCGCTCGGCTTCATTCTTATACATTTCAAGCTGTTTGGGATATGTCCTGTACAGATGTTCGTCTATAAGCCTGATATAATGGTTGAGTGATATTTCCATCTGCCTGAATCCGAATAGCTGTTTCAGCAGGTCAGTGAAATACGCTCTTTGCATGGCAGAGCATTGCTCCATGGTAGGAGTGGTTTTGCGTTGTTCGTCGGTAAACGAATCTATCACCCTGTCGCTTATTACAGCTCCGGCAGAGATTGGCGAGCTGAGTACCAGACCTTCAAGAGTGCGGCATCGGCTCAGTGCGACATATGCCTGACCGTGTGCAAAGGATGATGAAACATCTATTATGGCCTTGTCGAATGTAAGCCCCTGACTCTTGTGGACTGTTATCGCCCATGCCAGTTTCAGAGGATACTGTTTGAATGTGCCTTCCACTTCTTCCACTATCTCTTTTGTCTCTTCATCCAGTGTGTATTTGGCATTCGCCCATTCGGCTTCTTCAAGATTGACCTTGGTTCCGGTTTCGTTTACAGTCACTTCTATTCCTTCATTCGAAATATTTGTAATGAGGCCTATAGTTCCGTTGGCATAACGGTGCATACCCGATATGTCGTTCTTCACGAACATCACCTGTGCACCTTTCTTCAACTCCAGTTCAAGTTCGGTGGGGTATGAATAGTCCGGAAAATTCCCCTCTATGGTCGCTTTGAACTTATAGCTGCGTGTAGGCAGTTCGTCCAGCTTTCTTTGGTTTATCTGCTGTGCCTGCACATTATGTGTAGTGAGGCGGATATATCCATCGTCATTATTAGGATTGAAGCCGGGTATATATCTGCTGTTCAGCTCTTTTATGTCATTGGCCGTACAGCGGTTTTCCCTTATGGCATTCAGCAAAGAGAGGAAGTGGGTATCACTTTGTCGATATACTTTCTTAAGTTCTATGGTGCAGAATGAAGTCTCTCTTAGCGCATGGCTTGAGAAGAAATACGGCGAGTCGTAGTATTCCGAAAGCATCTGCCACTCGTCGTTCTTGGCTACGGGTGGAAGCTGCTGTATGTCTCCTATCAGGAGAAGTTGCACTCCTCCGAACGGCTTGCTGTTTCGTCTGAAGCGTCGAAGTACATCGTCTATGGCATCCAGAAGGTCGGCACGAACCATACTTATCTCGTCTATCACAAGCAGGTCGATACTTCGCATGATGTTCAGCTTCTCCTTTCCGAAGCGGAAACGGTATTTGGCATCACCTCCGAAAGCAGTTCCCGGAATGTACGGTGCAAAAGGAAGTTGGAAGAAAGAGTGTATAGTCATTCCTCCTGCATTGATTGCGGCTATACCGGTAGGTGCAAGGATAATCATTCTCTTGGGAGATTCTTTTACCAGTGTCCTCAGGAATGTGGTTTTACCTGTACCGGCTTTTCCTGTCAGGAATATGTTTGTACCTGTCTGTGCTATCAGTGTATTGGCGAGTTCGAGTTCCGGATTTGTATTCATGTGCTATTCGCTTTAATTAAAGTCTATATGGCAAATATAATCTATTTGTTTCTTTCACAAACCGATAAAATTCATTTTTATTTTATCTATAAATATAACTTGTAATTATATAGACGAACCATATTGCTAATTTCTTATTTCGGGTAAATCCCTTATTTTTACCGTAACAGTCATGAAATAAGCACAAAAAATATTAACTTTACGCCGAAATTTCAATTTAACAAAAATGGCCATTATCATTAAGAAAGTCAGGACGAAGAAAGATTTTCGCACTTTCATTCGTCTCAATTATGAATTATACAAAAACAATCCTTATTCCGTACCTGATTTGTACGACGACATGGTGAACACTCTAAGCAAGGACAAGAATGCCGCATTCGAGTTCTGTGAGGCTGAATATTTCCTTGCATTTAAGGATGACAAACCGGTGGGTCGTGTAGCAGCCATTATCAATAACCGTGCCAACGAGACATGGAACAAGAAAGAGGTACGTTTCGGTTGGATTGACTTTATCGACGACGCGGAGGTGTCGAAAGCTCTTATCGATGAAGTGGAAAAATGGGGCAAGGAAAGAGGTATGGAATATATTGTAGGTCCGCTTGGATTTACCGATATGGATCCTGAAGGAATGCTTATAGAGGGATTCGACCAGCTGAGTACCATGGCAACTATATATAATTACCCATATTATCCTGTCCATATTGAGAAACTTGGTTTCGAAAAGGAAGCAGACTGGGTGGAATTCAAACTCAAAGTGCCTGAAAAACTCCCTGAAAAGTTTGTACGTATATCGGAAATAATTCTTCAGAAATATAATCTCAAGATCAAGAAACTCACCCGTAAGGAACTGAATGAGAAAAATTACGGTCAGAGAATATTCGATCTTATCAATGAGGCTTATGCTCCGCTTTATGGTTTCTCAAAGATGACTCAGGGACAGATAGACCAGTACATAAAGATGTATCTGCCTGTGATAGACCTCCGTATGGTATCGCTTGTGGAAGATGCCCAAGGTGAGCTGGTGGCAGTAGGTATATCAATGCCTTCATTGTCTGTAGCTCTTCAGAAAGCTAAGGGAAAGATGTTGCCTTTCGGATGGTGGCACTTGCTTAAAGCCCTGTTTATCAAGAAACCTAAGATACTTGATTTGCTGCTCGTAGGAGTGAAGCAGGAATATCAGAGCAAGGGTGTGAATGCGTTGCTGTTCTACGATCTTGTACCGGTATATAAGGAAATGGGATTCGAATACGGAGAAAGTAATCCTGAACTGGAAGACAATAAGAAAGTACAGTCGCAGTGGAGTGCATTCGAACCTGTACAGCACAAGCGTCGTCGCGCTTATAAGAGAAAAATAAATTGATACAGTTGACAAGTTGACTAGGTATTAGATACTAGGGGAACCTGGTCAACTGGTAACTCGTCAACTAGTAACTAAACTCAAAATACAATGGATGAACTGAATCAGAATATTAATGCTTCGGAACCTCAGGTGTCATATACGGAAGAGAACATCCGTCACTTGAGCGACATGGAACACGTGCGTATCCGTCCGGGTATGTACATCGGACGTCTGGGCGACGGCTCGCAGGCGGAGGACGGTATATATGTGTTGCTCAAGGAAGTGGTGGACAACAGTATTGACGAATTCAAGATGGGGGTAGGAAAGCGTATCGACATCACTCTGGAGGATAATCTCAGGGTGTCAGTGCGCGACTATGGCCGTGGTATCCCTTTGGGAAGCCTTGTGGATGCAGTGTCCATGTTGAATACCGGAGGTAAATACGATACCAAGGCTTTCAAGAAGAGTGTCGGACTTAACGGTGTGGGCGCTAAGGCAGTGAATGCACTGAGTGTGAAATTCATTGCACGAAGCGTACGCGACGGACAGATGCGTGAGGCAATTTTCGAAAGGGGAGAGCTGGTGAGTGATACCACTTCGACTACTGACGAGGAGAACGGTACGTTTATCTTTTTCGAACCGGACAATACCCTCTTCCTGAACTATCATTTCCGTCCGGAGTTTATCGAAACGATGCTCCGCAACTACACTTACCTCAATACCGGTTTGTCTATCTATTACAACGGACGGCGTATCGTCAGCCGTAATGGACTTGAGGACCTGCTGAACGACAATATGACTGCACAGGGTATATATCCTATAGTGCATATCACAGGCGAGGACATTGAAATAGCATTCACTCACAGTCCTCAATATGGCGAGGAGTATTATTCGTTCGTCAACGGACAGCACACCACTCAGGGAGGTACGCATCAGAGCGCGTTCAAGGAACATATCGCACGTACCATAAAGGAATTCTATGGCAAGAACCTTGAATTCCAGGACATACGTAACGGTCTGGTGGCTGCCATCGCGATAAATGTTATAGAACCAACATTCGAGAGCCAGACAAAAATCAAGCTCGGTTCGCTTACAATGGCTCCTGAAAAAGACTCTGACGGCAATCCTTATCCGCTTTCGGGAGTGAGTGTGAATAAGTTTGTTGGCGATTTCATAAAGGAAAATGTAGATAACTATCTCCACAAGCATCCTGATGTGGCAGAAGTATTGCTGCAGAAGATACAGGAATCGGAGAAAGAAAGAAAAGCCATTGCCGGAGTGACAAAGATAGCACGCGAAAGGGCAAAGAAGGCAAATCTGCATAACCGTAAGTTGCGCGACTGCCGCATACATCTGAATGATGTGAAGTCCGGCAAGAAGGACGAAGAAAAAGACCCGCGTCTGGACAGTGCCATATTCATCACCGAGGGTGACTCTGCCAGTGGCTCAATAACAAAGAGCCGCGATGTGAATACACAGGCTGTCTTCAGTTTGCGTGGTAAACCGCTCAATTCTTTCGGTCTTACCAAGAAGGTGGTTTACGAAAATGAGGAATTCAATCTCCTTCAGGCCGCACTCAATATCGAGGACGGTCTGGACGGACTTAGATATAATAAGGTGATTGTGGCTACCGATGCCGATGTCGATGGTATGCACATACGCCTGCTCATGATAACATTCTTCCTGCAGTTCTTCCCCGATCTGATAAAGAAAGGTCACGTGTATATACTTCAGACTCCTTTGTTCCGTGTGAGAAACAGGAAAAAAGGTACATACGTTACACGATACTGTTACACCGACGAGGAAAGACTTGCCGCTATTGATGAACTCGGACCTAATCCGGAAATAACCCGATTCAAAGGTTTGGGAGAAATTTCTCCTGATGAGTTCCGTAACTTTATCGGCGAAGATATGCGTCTGGAACAGGTGACTCTGAGAAAGACTGATGCCGTGAAGGAACTCCTGGAATTTTATATGGGAAAGAACACCATGGAGAGACAGAACTTCATCATTGAAAATCTGGTGGTAGAGGAAGACGTAAATTTATAGATTAAATGAAAAAAGCAATATTTCCCGGTACCTTCGACCCGTTTACTATCGGACACTTCTCGGTAGTGAAACGTGCCCTTACCTTTATGGACGAGGTGGTGATAGGTATCGGTATAAACGACAGCAAGCGCACATGGTTTCCTACAGAGAAACGTGTGGAGATGATAAGCAAGCTCTATGCAGACGAACCTAGAATAAAGGTTGCTGCATATTCAGGTCTGACAATAGACTTTGCCCGCGAGTGTGGCGCGCAGTTTATAGTGCGCGGCATACGTACAGTGCGCGATTTTGAATACGAGGAAACCATTGCCGACATTAACCGCAAGATGGCAGGCATAGAAACTATTCTGCTGTTTACCGAGCCGGAACTGACTTCGGTAAGCTCCACTATCGTGCGCGAACTTCTCCAGTTCGGCAAGGATGTAAGTCCTTTCCTGCCGGAAAGTATGAAACTTTAATCTTACTTTATCTACCTGGGAATACAGTAAAAAGGAGTTATACTTAATCTGCTGATTTTCAGGTATGTTAAAGACGCTGCAGATATTCAATATAAAATGGACGCACGCTTTGATTAAAACGGACGCCCGTTTAAACTGAAACGGACGCACGTTTTGACTAAAACGACATAGCGTTTTTGGGAGTCTCTTGAGGCCCTGATTCAGGTGCCTGTTTTTTCGCATTTGGATGATGTCATTTTGACCTCATCGTCTAAAAAAATAAGATATGAAACTGAAATTGTTTTTTACATTATCCTTGTTATTGGGAGCAACTTTTATGGTTGAGGCTCAGAATAAATTATTGAATTCTCCTGCCAGAAAACTACAGCTGGCAGAATTCGCCATTGCCAATCTATATGTTGACGATGTAGATGAAGACAAGTTGGTGGAAGACGCCATAATCAAGATGCTCGAGGAACTGGATCCGCATTCCACTTATTCCGATCCTGAAGAAGTCAAGAAACTGAACGAGCCGTTGGTAGGTAATTTCGACGGTATTGGAGTTCAGTTCAATATGGCTACAGATACACTTTTCGTTATCCAGCCGGTGTCTGGAGGTCCATCTGAGAAAGTCGGTATTCTGGCAGGCGACCGTATCATAGAAGTCAATGATACTGTAATAGCCGGAGTGAAGATGAGCACAGAGGAAATAATGCGTCGTCTTCGTGGCCCTAAAGGAACAAAAGTCAATCTGAAAATTATGCGTCGCGGAGTGAAGGAACTGTTGCCTTTCACCGTGAAGCGCGACAAGATACCTGTCTATAGTCTTGATGCTTCGTATATGATGACCAAGACTACAGGCTACATACGTATAAGCCGATTTGCAGCCACCACTGCCGATGAGTTTGAAGATGCATTGCATAAGCTTCAGGAAAAAGGTATGCGCAACCTTATTCTCGATCTTCAGGGAAACGGAGGCGGCTATCTGAATGCAGCCATCGAAATAGCCAATCATGTGTTGGAGAAAGGCGAACTGATAGTCTATACCGAAGGAAAGCGTAATCCGCGTACAGAGTTCAAGGCCCGTGGAAACGGCGATTTCCGCAATGGCAAGCTCGTGGTTCTGGTAGATGAGTTCTCCGCTTCGGCAAGTGAAATCGTTACGGGAGCCATTCAGGATTGGGACAGAGGAACTGTAGTGGGCAGACGTACATTCGGAAAGGGACTTGTGCAAAGACCGATTGACCTTCCTGACGGTTCTATGATACGTCTTACTGTGGCACGCTATTATACTCCTTCCGGCAGATGCATACAGAAACCATACGAAAGCATAGAACAGTATAACAGAGACCTTATAGAGAGATATAACCGCGGCGAGATGCAGAGTGCCGACAGCATCCACTTCCCTGACTCTCTGAAAACCAAGACATTGAAAAAAGGACGCATAGTATATGGCGGAGGAGGTATAATGCCTGACTACTTTGTGCCTATCGACACTACTTATTATACCGACTATTATCTGGCATTGCGCGACAAGGGAGCCATCGTGCAGCAAAACCTGAAACTGATAGACGCAAACCGCAGCGAATGGAAAGAAAAATACAAGACATTCGACCGTTTCAACAAGCGTTTTGAAGTTACTGACAAGATGCTAGCCGATCTGATAGCCCTTGGCAAGACTCTGGGTGTGGAATATAAGGAGGACGAATACAAGACTGCACTTCCTCTTATAAAAACTCAGCTTAAAGCCCTTATTGCCCGCGACCTATGGGATATGAACGAGTATTTCCAGGTTATAAACTCGATGAACGAAACGGTGCAGAAAGGACTTGAGTTGGTAGAAGATTAGTTACGAGTTGACAAGTTGACGAGTTGACAAGGCTACCATCCGGATGGAGAATCTCGTCAACTTGTAACTGAAGCCTTGTCAACTAATACCTGAAATCTTGTCCCCTCAAATTAAAGAATTATTTCCTTAATTGTTTGTAATAATGATGGAAATAGCCTAACTTTGCCAAGTCTAAGAACCATTAATAAGGACTATTTTAGTTTTAATTATTAAATAATTTAAAATCAATCATTTATGTGGTTAAGTAATTCATCTATTGGTAGGAAAGTGGTGATGAGCGTTACCGGTATCGCCCTTGTCCTGTTTCTGACATTTCACATGGCGATGAACCTTGTTGCATTGTTCTCAGGTGAGGCATACAACATGATTTGCGAATTCCTGGGTGCTAACTGGTACGCATTGGTTGCAACAGTAGGTTTGGCTGCCTTGTTTGTAATTCACATCATTTACGCTTTCTGGTTGACTATCCAGAACCGTGCTGCACGCGGTAGCGAACGCTATGCAGTGACAGCTAAGCCAAAGAACGTAGAATGGGCTTCACAGAACATGCTTGTTCTTGGTATCATCGTGATTTTGGGATTGGCACTTCACTTTGTCAATTTCTGGTACAAGATGCAGTTTGCAGAAATCGTAGGTAACCCAATGTTGGGCGGTCTTCACGCAACAGACGGTTACGGTTACATCATGCAGACATTCTCTAATCCTGTATTCTTCGTATTGTACCTCGTTTGGTTGGCAGCTCTCTGGTTCCACCTTACTCACGGATTCTGGAGCTCTATGCAGTCATTGGGTTGGAACAATAAGACTTGGATCAACCGTTGGAAATGCATCTCTAACATCTATTCAACAATCATCGTGTTGGGATTTGCTCTTGTAGCAGTAGTATTCTTCCTGAAAAACATGATGGGTTGCGGTGCTTGCTAATTGAAAAGTGTAACTGATTAAATTAAGAACATTATGACTAAAGTTTTAGATTCTAAGATTCCTGAAGGCCCAATAGCTGAGAAATGGACTAACTATAAAGCTCACCAGAAATTGGTGAACCCGGCTAACAAACGCCGCTTGGATATCATCGTTGTAGGTACAGGTTTGGCAGGTGCTTCTGCTGCCGCTTCACTTGGTGAAATGGGATTTCGTGTATTCAACTTCTGTATCCAGGACTCTCCACGTCGTGCACACTCTATCGCTGCACAGGGTGGTATCAACGCTGCTAAGAACTATCAGAACGACGGTGACTCTGTATATCGTCTTTTCTACGATACAGTGAAAGGTGGTGACTATCGTGCTCGTGAAGCTAACGTTTACCGTCTTGCCGAAGTTTCAAACAATATTATCGACCAGTGCGTGGCACAGGGTGTTCCTTTCGCTCGTGAATACGGCGGTACACTTGCCAACCGTTCTTTCGGTGGTGCTCAGGTATCACGTACTTTCTATGCTAAAGGTCAGACTGGCCAGCAGTTGCTTCTTGGTGCATACTCTGCATTGAGCCGCCAGGTAGGTGCCGGTACAGTTAAATTATATACTCGTTACGAAATGCTTGACGTGGTTTTGGTTGACGGCCGTGCTCGCGGTATCATCGCAAAGAACCTCGTAACAGGTAAACTTGAACGTTTCGCTGCTCACGCAGTAGTTATCGCTACTGGTGGTTACGGTAACACTTACTTCCTTTCTACTAACGCTATGGCATGTAACGTAACAGCTGCTATGTCTTGCTACCGTAAGGGAGCTATGTTTGCTAACCCTGCTTACGTTCAGATCCACCCGACATGTATTCCTGTACACGGTGACAAGCAGTCTAAGCTTACATTGATGTCAGAATCACTTCGTAACGACGGTCGTATCTGGGTTCCTAAGAAACTTGAAGACGCTAAAGCACTTCAGGCTGGAACTAAGAAGGGTAGCGATATCCCTGAAGAAGACCGTGACTACTATTTGGAACGCCGTTATCCAGCATTCGGTAACCTTGTTCCACGTGACGTTGCTTCACGTGCTGCCAAGGAACGTTGCGACCACGGATTCGGTGTTAACAACACAGGTCTTGCCGTATTCCTTGACTTCTCTGAAAGTATCGAACGTCTCGGTCTTGATGTAGTTCGTCAGCGTTACGGTAACCTCTTCGATATGTACGAAGAAATCACAGACGTTAATCCGGGTGAACTTGCAAAAGAAATCAACGGACGCAAATATTACAACCCAATGATGATTTATCCTGCTATCCACTATACAATGGGTGGTATTTGGGTTGACTACGAACTTCAGACAACTATCAAGGGTCTGTTCGCAATCGGTGAATGTAACTTCTCTGACCACGGTGCAAACCGTCTTGGTGCATCTGCATTGATGCAGGGTCTTGCTGACGGTTACTTCGTATTGCCATACACAATCCAGAACTACTTGTCAGACCAGATCACTGTTCCTCGCTTCTCTACAGATCTTCCTGAATTCGCTGAAGCTGAAAAGGCTGTTCAGGCTAAGATTGACCACCTGATGAACATCAAGGGTAAGAAGTCAGTTGACTCAATCCACAAGGAATTGGGCCGCGTAATGTGGGAATATGTAGGTATGGGACGTACTGCAGAAGGCTTGAAGACAGGTTTGGCTCGTCTGAAAGAAATCCGCAAGGAATTCGAAACAGAACTGTTTATCCCTGGCTCAAAAGAAGGTATGAACATCGAGCTTGACAAGGCATTCCGTCTTGACGACTTCATTACAATGGGTCAGCTTATCGCTTACGATGCTTTGAACCGTGAAGAATCTTGCGGTGGTCACTTCCGTGAAGAACACCAGACAGAAGAAGGTGAAGCTAAGCGTGATGACGAAAACTTCTTCTATGTAGCTTGCTGGGAATACCAGGGAAGCGACGACAAGGCTCCTGTACTTTATAAGGAACCATTGGTTTACGAAGCAATCAAAGTACAGACTCGTAACTACAAGAGCTAATTGAGCTAATCTGAGACGAAGTAAAACAATTTAAAGAAAAGAAGTAAAATGGATAAAAATATATCATTTACGCTGAAAGTATGGCGTCAGAACGGACCTAAGGACAAAGGTCATTTCGATACATTCCAGATGAAAGACATTCCGGGTGATACTTCATTCCTCGAAATGCTCGATATCTTGAATGAAATGTTGATTGAAGAAGGTAAAGAACCTATAGTATTCGACCACGACTGCCGTGAAGGTATCTGCGGTATGTGCTCATTGTACATCAACGGACATCCACACGGACCTGCAACAGGTGCTACTACTTGCCAGATCTACATGCGTCGTTTCAAAGACGGTGACACTATCACAGTTGAACCATGGCGTTCTGCAGGTTTCCCTGTAATCAAAGACTTGATGGTTGACCGTTCTGCATACGACAAGATTATGCAGGCTGGTGGTTTCGTAAGCGTATCTACAGGTGCTCCTCAGGATGCAAACGCTATCCTTATCCCTAAGACAGTTGCTGACGAAGCTATGGATGCTGCTACATGTATCGGTTGCGGTGCTTGTGTAGCTGCATGTAAGAACGGTTCTGCTATGCTTTTCGTTTCTGCAAAAGTCAGCCAGTTGAACCTTCTCCCTCAGGGTAAACCAGAAGCTTTGCGTCGTGCAAAAGCTATGTTGTCTAAGATGGACGAACTTGGTTTTGGTAACTGTACAAACACTCGTGCTTGTGAAGCAGAATGTCCGAAATGCGTTTCTATCAGCAACATTGCCCGCTTGAACCGCGACTTCATTAAGGCAAAACTGAAAGACTAATATCAGTCATATAGACAAATATCAAAATCCGGTTTCATTGGTTTGAAGCCGGATTTTTTTGTGACATTTTGTGCTGATTTTGCTATATATACTTTGCTTCCGGATTGTAATAATATGGTAAGTATATCTTTTAATGTGAAATATTTTTAAATGAATAACTTTTGTCAGAGAAATATTTGCAAATAATGCGTGTATGTTGTACATTTGCAACGTGATTTTTTTCATAGTATTAGATTTAAGGTTAACAAGGTACGGGGACAAGGCGTTGTCCCCTTTTTTTTATTATAATACTGCAGATTTCGATAATGCTTCCCTATAGAATTTTTTTTACGAATAAGAAATTTTAATGTTAAAGTTAAAAATGCAATAGTTAAATATAGTTAACGAAGTTAAATAGCTTTTTCTATTTTTATTGAGAAAAAATATTATATTTTTAGTGCCTGAAAACTAATTAGTAGAACCTATAAATTCTAAATATAACATGTGGTTTGTCATATTGTTACTATTGGTGTTCAATGCTTCACCCTCTTGGGCCTTGGGTGATGTAACGGGTACAATAAAATTGCGGGAGATATATGAGACCCCTGAACGTTTGTTGAATAGACTGGACAGTTTGGAAAAGAGCGGTTTTCAACCGACTTATAAAATAGATTTTCTCCGCAGTTATGCCTATTATTCAATGTCAAGGTTCAGCATCGCTTATGATTATGCCTTGTCTGCAATTAAGGATGATAGACTAAGAGAAGGTGAAGAGCTGTTTGATCGTATAATTATCTTATTGGCAGAAAATGCCATTTTCTCCTATAGAATTGAAGAAGCATGTAACATTGTGACAAATAGTCTTATGTATGCCGATAAGAATAACAATGAAATGTTGAAAGGTAATATGCTTTTCATGGAAGGCCTGTTATATCGGAAAATAAACAGCCTTGACAAAAGTTATGAGTATCTTAACCGTGCAATTGATATTTTGAACAAGGAACCGGGAATAGGAAATTTGTTAAGGATTTCTCAGATACAAGGTGTACTTTGCGATATATATATTGCTGATGGCAAATATAATGAAGCATGGAAGGAAGCGAGAAAAAGAGAGACGCTGCTTAGTGATTTACGCAGTAAAAGTAAGCTTCCAAAATTGGCGTATTGACTAGCATGGTTCTTTCCCATACCTTCGTGCTAAACTTAAAACTCGAAAGATTATGTTTAGCGAAAAAGAC